>NZ_JAMQUS010000056.1:0-64951 GCF_025594995.1 Turicibacter sp. GALT-G1 | reverse complement strand
CACCAAATATTATAGAACCGTTTTTTTTATTTGAATCTGTTAGACGAAAATGTTGTTATTGGGTGTTTGTCTATTTAAAAGGGATCAAATCTTTAAAATCGACAGTCAACAGTCGTTGATATCAAACAATTGCTTATCAACAAGATTGTCTAATACACCCTTTTATTTTCAAATCTCACAAAGGTTTAGGTGATTTTTTGAAATACGTCATAAAATAATAAACACGATGATATAATGAATGGTCTAGTATATACTAAAAAGTGTTACTATTATTTTCTGAAAAATATTTATCAATAAGTTATCTTGATTATTATCGCTATTAATTTATTTAATTGTATTACCTGCATTAAGCAATTTTAGATTTAATCTATTTGGTAAAAAATGTTTTATAATTACTTAATTTCTTATCCATTTATTTATATTTTAGTGAGTTATGATATAATAAAAATGTTATAAAAAGGAGGCCGACAGTTTGATTAATACAGTAATTAATGCAGTAGAAAACATTTCATTTTTTGATCTGTTATTAGTATGTTTAGATGTATACTTTGTATGGTTGATTATTTATTATATTTTAAAACTGATTAAATCAAATGTCCGTGCCGTTCAAATTTTAAAAGGTGTCATTTTGATTTATCTCATTGACATTATAAGTCAAATTTTTGATCTATATACGCTGAATGCCTTGATTGGGAATGTTATCGATTGGGGGTTACTTGCTGTTATTATCATTTTCCAACCTGAAATCCGTAGCGGACTTGAACAGATTGGACGAAATAGTACAATGAATCGTGAACGTAATGTTCTTGCAGAACATGATGTGATTAGTATTTTAGCTAATTCCGTTGAATTTCTAGCTAAACGACGTATAGGAGCATTAATAGTTATTGAACGTGGGGTTAAGCTTGATGAGTTTATTACCCCGTCTACTATTATTTCGGGTGAAATTTCACAGGAGTTATTAACTACAATTTTTGTTCCGACGACGCCTTTACATGATGGAGCAGTAATGATTCGAGAAGGAAAATTATATTGTGCTGGCGCATATCTTCCTTCAACAAGACGAGAAGATATCAATAAGGCTTTTGGTACACGTCACCGTGCTGCTATTGGAATCAGTGAAATTTCTGATAGTATAACACTTGTGGTATCTGAAGAAACAGGTCGTTATTCAATTGCCTACAAAGGTGAGTTAAAAGTTTATGATGTCATTGATTCATTTAAAACTGACTTACAGCAATATCTTAGTTGATTGAATTGACTGATGATGAAGGTGGTGTCGTATGAAAAAATCTAAACAAAATAAGACTCAAAAAAACAATAATAATGTGGACTCAAATGAAATAGCAAGACAAATAGCAATTGAGACAATTAAAGATACAGAAAAGTTTTTTCAAAGAATTGCAAATTTCTTTAAAGGTATCTGGAAGTTTTTAACGACACCAGGTATGATTTTAGGAATTTTCAAGTTTCAAAAATTGGACCACGTTTACGAAAGTTTTCTTCGAAATGAAAAGTTGATGAAGATACTAGCGTTGGTAGTAGCTATTGGATTTGCGTTTAATATAAGATATGCTCCCAGTGTAAAAGAGCGTTATTCTGTGGATATTAATAGTTACCCTTTAACTTCTTATTATAATAAAGAACGAATAGTAGTTGAAGGGTTACCAGATACAGTAGATGTCACATTAGTTGGAGATAAGAGTCAAGTAGATATTGCTAAAGCTAAAGCTAACTTTGAGATTTATGCAGATTTAAAGGATTTGCCACCTGGAACACATAAGGTTAATCTAGAGTATAGTAAACTTGGTAATAAGTTAGATGTTAAGATTGATCCCAGTACAATTGTTGTGACAATTATGGCATTGACTGAAATTGATAAGCCAGTACAAGCTGATTTTGTAAACTTAGATCAAATTGATGAGATGTATGTGTTGAGTGAGCCGCAGTTGGCCTTAAATACTGTTAAAATTAAAGGTCCACAAACAGTAGTTAATCAAGTAGCAAGTGTAAAGGCAATTATTGATGTATCTGATTTATCTAAGCTTTCTGATTATGAGGCACCAGTGTTTGCGTATGATAAGCTTGGTAATAAATTAGATGTTGAAATTAAACCAGATAAGTTGATTACTTCTACTCAGGTAACTACTCCAAGTAAGGTTGTACCAGTAGAGGCTGTTGTAACTGGAAATGCTCCAGAAGGGCATAGTGTAGGTAATCTAACCTTAACCCCATCTGAAGTCAAGTTATACGGTGAAACAACTGCATTAGAGTCCTATGATAAGTTACAAGTCCAAGTTGATTTATATCAACTAGACGATAATAATGAACTTATTGTAAAATTAGATAAACCAGAAAATATTCATAAAATGGATACAGACACAATCAAAGTAAAAGTAACATTTGAAGAAACCCAAACAAAAGTTTTAGAAAATATTTCTGTTGATTTCAAAAACTTAGATGCGAAGTATAGTGTTAAGGCTAAGTCTCTGAGTGATGCAGTCATTAATTTAACATTGAAGGGATCAACTACAAAGTTAAACTCAATTTCTGCAGATGATGTGAAGGTTTGGATTGATTTATTAGGATATACTCCTGGTGAATATCAAGTTCCGATTACGGTGGAATCTATTACTGGTGTGTTGATTGATCCGAGTCGAGCAAAAGTAAATGTTATTATTACAGAATAAAAGTGAGGTTAGTATATATGGGAAAATACTTTGGAACGGATGGAATTAGAGGAGTCGCAAATACTGAGCTAACTCCAGAATTTACATTAAAATTAGGACGTATTTTAGGTCATCATTTAAAGTCTAAAAATACACGTCCTAAAGTATTAATTGGACGCGACACTCGTATTTCAGGTGAGTTATTAGAAAGTGCATTAATTGCTGGATTAATCTCATCGGGTGCCGATGTATTAACCCTTGGAGTCATTACAACTCCAGGTGTTGCTTATTTAACTAAAAGCTTAGATGTAGATGCAGGAATTATGATTTCAGCGTCTCATAACCCAGTTCAAGATAATGGAATTAAAATCTTTAGCCATAGTGGTTACAAATTAAGTGATCAAGAAGAAGAGGAAATTGAAAGTTTAATCGATACAGCTGATGAATTACCACGCCCAATCGCTGGTGAGATTGGGCGCGTGGAAGACTTCCAAATGGGATCACAAAAATATGTGAACTTTATTAAAGGAACAGTAGGACAAAAATTAACGGGATTAAAAATCGTATTAGATTGTGCAAATGGAGCAAGTTCAGCATTAGCCCCTCAATTATTTGCTGATTTAGATGCAGATATTGTGACTGTTTCATCAAATCCAGATGGAGTTAATATTAACCATAACTGTGGATCAACTCATCCAGAAGCATTAGCCAAAGAAGTTGTTAAACATGAGGCTGATTTAGGGTTTGCATTTGATGGTGATTGTGATCGTTTAATTGCAGTAGATCATACGGGAGCTATTATCGATGGAGATTATATTATGTTCATCGTTGGACGTTACTTAAATGAAAAAGGATTACTAAAACAAGGAACTGTTGTTTCAACAGTTATGAGTAACTTAGGTTTCTATAATGCAGTTGAAGCAAATGGTTTACGTAGTGTTCAAACAAAAGTTGGAGATCGTTATGTTTTAGAAGAAATGTTAAAGAATGATTATAACTTTGGGGGAGAACAATCAGGTCATTTAATCTTCTTAGATTATGGAACAACTGGAGATGGAATGTTAAGTGCCGTTCAATTAGCTAAGATTGTTGTTGAGAAGGAACAATCTTTAGCCGATTTAGCAAAAGAAATGCCTAAATATCCACAATTATTAAAAAACCTTCGTGTTGAAGACAAAAATGCAATGATGACAAATGAAAATATTTTAGCATCAATTGCTGAGGTTGAAGCCGAAATGAATGGAGAGGGACGTGTGTTAGTTCGTCCTTCGGGAACAGAACCTTTAGTTCGTGTCATGGTAGAAGCTAAAACTGAAGAATTATGTGAAGAATATGTTAATCGTATTTTAGCAGTTGTTGAACAAGAGTTAAAATAAGAATTAAAAGAGGTGACGTTCACCTCTTTTTTTGATTAAAATGGTTATTTTTGACTCACAACTTAAAAACATCATTTTAATTTTCTCTGCATATGATATAATGAATGTGTTGCTTTCTAAAGGGGGAAAGGAGGATAGTAGAGTAGATAAGTTATTTCTATTCAAGTATAAGCGCCAGAGCTGTTAACTAAAGATGACAGCTGACGAGGTGAAGGTTAATCGATTATTCGGCGGATGCCTTCCGGCTGTATACCTCAGTCGTAGTCTTCAAACAAAACTAAGAGGTAACTCTTACGACAAAATTGGAGAAAAGGTAAATAGGAAAGCAGCTCTATTTTAGTAATTAGTTTATTGAAAAAAGGAGTTGTTACACGTATGTGTGGAATCGTTGGATATATTGGACAACAAGATGTTAAAGATATTTTATTAAATGGATTAGAAAAATTAGAGTACCGTGGATATGATTCAGCAGGGATTGCAGTAGTCAATGAAGCGGGAGTTCATATTTTTAAAGATAAAGGGCGTATTGCTCACTTACGTACTGTTGTTGATGAAACAGTTTTATCAACAGTAGGGATTGGACATACACGTTGGGCGACTCATGGAGCACCTAATCAACGTAACTCACATCCTCATCAATCAAGTACAGGGCGTTTTACAATTGTTCATAATGGGGTTATTGAAAACGAATTAGAGTTACGTCAGGAGTTTTTGCCAAATTACAACTTCATTTCAGATACAGATACAGAAGTTATTGCAGCATTAATTGAGCACTTTGTGTTAGAAAAAGAAGATGTGGAATTAGCGATTCGTCATGTGATGAGTTTATTACACGGATCGTATGCATTGGGAGTTATTGATGCTAATAATCCTGAAGTGCTATATGCAGCTAAAAATAAATCACCCATGTTAATTGGTTTAGGTGAAGGATTCAATATGATTGGATCTGATGCGATGGCCATGTTACAATGTACAAATCAATTCGTTGAAATCGAAGATGAAGAGTTCATTAAGTTAACACGTGAAGGGGTAACGATCTATAACTTATTAGGAGTGACAGTTAAACGTGATCCATTCACAGCTGAGTTAGATGCTTCTGATATCGAAAAAGGAACATATCCTCACTACATGTTAAAAGAAATTGATGAGCAACCATACGTGATTCGCCGTATCGTGGAGCAATACTTCGAAGATGGAGACATTAAAATCGATCAAGAGATCGTGAAGGCTGTGAAGGAAGCGGATCGTTTATATATCATTGCTGCAGGAACGAGTATGCATGCTGGATTCGTTGGAAAGCAAATGTTTGAACAATTAGCTGGAATTCCAACTGAAGTTCATATTTCATCTGAGTTCGTTTACAATACACCAGTGATTAGTAAAAAACCATTATTCATCTTCATTTCTCAATCAGGAGAAACAGCAGATAGCCGTGCCGTATTAGTTAAAATTAAACAATTAGGATATCCATCATTAACCATTACAAACGTACCAGGTTCAACGTTATCTCGTGAAGCCGATCATACGTTATTATTATATGCAGGACCTGAGATTGCAGTAGCTTCAACAAAAGCTTACACAGCTCAAGTTGCGGTTCAAGCAGTTTTAGCAGCTAAAGTGGCTGGAAAAACAGATTTAGATTTATCTCGTGAATTAGCGATCGTTGCCAATGTGATGGAAAGTATTACAGATCATAAAGAGCAATACGAAGCCATTGCCAAAGATTATTTAACACAACGTAACTGTTTCTATATCGGGCGCCATGTTGATTATTATGTGGCCTTAGAAGCGGCTTTAAAATTAAAAGAAATTTCTTATATTCAAACAGAAGGATTCGCAGCTGGTGAGTTAAAGCATGGAACGATTGCATTAATTGAAAAAGGAACACCAGTTATCGCCATTGTTTCTCAAGAATCAGTGAATTTAAATACGCGTTCAAATGTAAAAGAAGTTAAAGCGCGTGGAGCTAATACTGTGATTATTTCATTACGTTCATTAAGTTCTGAAACGGATCAAATTGTGATTGATGATGTTCATCCATTATTAACACCATTAGTAACAGTTGTTCCAACTCAATTAATTTCTTACTATGCAGCCTTACAACGTGGATTCGATATTGATAAACCGCGTAACTTAGCGAAGTCAGTTACAGTAGAATAAAATAAAAACACTCTCACTTTATGAGAGTGTTTTTATTTGAGTTAAAATAGTTGCAAATACATTCTATTTACGGTAATATATGCTTGTTATTGAATCTAATAGTAAGTGGTGGTTTCATGAATGAAGTAATTGGAAAAACAATGTCAATTTTATATCGATATCGCCAGATTATTATAAATCATAAACTAAGACCTTATGGGCTTGGGAGTGGCCAGCATATCTTTTTAATTAATATTGCTAGACATGAGGGGATTAATCAAAAAGATTTAACGAATTTAGTGAAAATCGATAAGGCAACGACAGCAAAAGCCTTAAAAAAATTAGAAGAGAATGGCTATATCTATCGTCAATGTGATGAAGGAGATCGTCGATATAATCAACTTTTTTTAACAGAAAAAGGTCATGAAATGATGCCTATTATTATGTCAATTTTAGTAGAAATTACAGATGATCTTATTGAAGGGTTAATAGAGGAAGAGAAGGATCATTTCTTAAAATGTTTAGATACTATGTTGAATAATTCAATTAAAGCTGTTGAAAAGTTAAGAAATGAGAAATGACCACTTATGAAGTTAATAACTATTTGAGTTAAAATAGTTGCAAATACATCATATAAGGAGGATAAAGTGAATGAATAGACAGAAGCTTTTAGGAGAAGAGAAAATCTCAAAATTATTAATACAGTTTTCAGTTCCTGCTATTATCGGGATGATGGTTAATACGTTATATAACATTGTTGATCGTATGTATATTGGAAATATTCCTGAAGTAGGGGGATTAGCGTTAACGGGTGTTGGAATTACGATGCCGATTATGACTATAATTTTAGCATTTGGGATGTTAGTCGGAATCGGAACAAGTGCGCGTATTTCCTTGAAACTTGGTGAGCATAAACGAGATGAAGCAGAGCAGCATCTTGGTAATGCATTTACACTTATTTTATTAATTAGTATTTTAATTACAGTACTTGGATTAACATTTATGAAGCCACTTCTTGAAATCTTTGGGGCTAGTCAGGACACAGAGATTTATGCTTCTCAATATATGCAGATTATCTTTATTGGGACAATCTTTAATATGCTTAGCTTTGGATTGAATCATTCTATTCGTAGTGATGGAAATCCTAAAATTGCGATGTTCTCTATGTTAATTGGTGCAGGAACAAATATTCTTTTAGACCCAATCTTTATTTTTGCACTAGGTCTTGGGGTTCGAGGGGCAGCGATTGCTACTGTAATTTCTCAAATTGCATCGACCATTTGGATTTTATATTACTTTACAAAAGGTAAGGGTTCAATTAAGATTTCACGTCATAATGTTAAATTAAAAAAAGCAGTCATCATCAGTATTTTCTCTATCGGGATGAGCCCCTTTGCTATGCAGATTGCTCAAAGTCTCGTACAAGTATTAGCGAATAATGCTTTAAAAGAATATGGCGGAGATTTAGCGATTGGCGCAATGACAATTATCAGTAGTATTTCGATGATTTTTATGATGCCACTGTTTGGTCTAAACCAAGGATCACAGCCAATCATTGGTTATAATTATGGAGCTAAAAAGTATCATCGTGTTAAAGATGCGGTTAAAATCCCTGTTATTGTCGCAACACTTATTGTTTCAGTAGGATGGTTATTAATTCAATTTGCACCAGAGCTTTTAATTCGAGCATTTAGTAGTGATGAGTCATTACTTGAAATGGCTAAAACAGGATTACGTACATTCTTATTTATGTTACCTGTTCTTGGTTTCCAAACAATTAGTTCTAACTACTTCCAATCAATTGGACAAGCTAAAGTCTCAATGTTCTTAAGTTTATTACGTCAGGTTATTTTATTAATTCCTTGTTTAATTGTTTTACCACGTGTCGGTGGATTGGGATTAATGGGAGTTTGGTTAGCAGGACCAGTTGCTGATGGATTAGCTTCAATTATTACTGGAGTAGTTTTCTTTGGTTCACTTCGAAAATTAAAAGAAGATAAGGTTAATGATTGTGATAAAGAAATGACTTCTCTTCATCAAGAAAGTCCTTTAAAAGTCTAATCTCGTGTGCTACGATAGGATTGAAAGGGGCGAAAATGAAATGAAATCTATTGTATTAAAAGTTAATGGGATGAGCTGTCAACATTGTGTCAATTCAATTCATGATGCAGTGGCCCAAATTGTTGGGGTTAAGCAAGTTAAGGTTGATTTAAAATCAAAATTAGTTGAAGTTGAATTTGATCAATCATTTACGAATGAATTATTAATAGTAGAATGTATTGAAGATCAAGGATTTGATGTTCAATTATAAAAAAGTGTGCAATTGCACACTTTTATTTTTTTCAAAATTATCTATAATTTAAGTGAGGATAAGGTTGTTTGGGATGACTTATCTTATAAAACAGGGACTGAAAAAACATCTTTCTTTTTTAAAGATGTTTTTTCTTTTTCTAAAATTACGTTTAATTCACATCGGAGGTAATTGTATGAAGATTGATACTCAGTCTGATTATGTGTTCATCTAATGCTTTTGTAGTGCGCAGACAACGAAGAAGACAGTAAAATTCATAGGCGTGTTTGAAATGGAAGGTTACCTCATTTTCATTGCCTAGATGATAAAGGCCTGTTCCCTTTTTTGTTGCATGTAAGTCACGGGCATATATATAAATAAATTTATAATGAGATAGTTCTAGTCCTTTCCATGTAATCTCAAGGCACTATTTATAGCTTTTGTTTTCAAGATAGAATTTTGCTAAATAAAGTTATTAAACCTCTTGGTTATAAAAACATCCCATAGTTTATCAATTCAAGATTAAGGAGTTTTTTTGCTATAACCACTGAGAAAAATAGGGTATTTTTTCGCATATTTTCATGATATAATACTGTATTATAACATGAATAAAATCCTCATGCTGTTGGCAGAATCCAGCGTTATCAAAAATAGGAGGTCTAGTTTAGCAAACGTAGGCTTATTTTGTTATGCGTTTGTTTAATCATGATCTTATCTGCTCCTGTTTTTATTAGGAGTTTTTTTATTGTTATAAATTAGAAGATAAGGGTGATTATTGTGGCAAATGAATTAATTGCAGTATTATTCATTATTGTTAACTTTGGATTAGTTGTCTTAAGTTATAAATTATTTGGTCGAAAGGGATTATACGCATACATCACGATGAGTGTAATCGCAGCGAATATCCAAGTTGCTAAAACAACGACGATTTTCGGTATTGTTACAACGCTTGGGAATACGATGTTTAGTGGAATCTTCTTAGCGACCGATTTATTAAGTGAAAAGTATGGGAAGAAGGCTGCGATGACAGCAGTATTTATCGGCTTCTTTACGCAGTTATCTTTTTTAATTGTGACTCAATTTTCATTATGGTTTAAACCAGATGCATCAGATTGGGCACAACCACATATGGAAGGTTTATTTAGTCTAGCTTTACCTGTGTTCACGATTGCGGGGTTAATCTCGTTCATGGTGTCACAAAATATTGACGTGTTTGTTTTCCACTTCATTAAAAAGAGATTTCCAGAAGATAAGTGGTTATGGTTGCGTAATAATGGAAGTACATTAATTAGCCAATTTGTTGATACGTTCATCTTCACGGCAGTTGTTGTGATGTTTGGATTATGGGAGATGGAGATTGCAGTAGACATTTTCTTCGTAACTTATTTATTTAAAGTCATTTTAAGTATTTCAGATACACCATTTGTTTATTTATTAAAGAAAGTCAATCCAATGGATTTATAGAATATAGACCGGCTATACAAGCTGGTCTTTTTTGCTATAATAGAAAATAAAAGGAGATGATAGGGATGAAATTTATAAAAGCAGAAGAGATTCAAAAGCATTGGTTTTCAGATGAAAAGAATTATGAGGAGGTTCTTAAAGCCATTAGTACTTGTTTAGGGAAGCATATCATTTTTGCACAGGTGAAAGAAGATACGTTGAAAGCCATGGTTGTTTTAGATATTACAAAAGTTGTTGTGATTAAGGCGTTAGCCATTAAAGATGAAAATTTATTACCAATCGTTATTCGTTTAGTGAAGCAGAAGTATAAAAATAAAGATCTTATTTGTGAGGTCGATGGAATTGATTTGCGGGGATTTGGTTTTGTAGAGGGGAGATATGTACGAAGTGAGCATTTAGAGGATTCGTTTTTAGATGAATCAGGCTTAGTTGAGCGATATCCAATTAAAGTGAGTGAGAAACAGATTGTTTTAAACTATTTGTCTCAGTTTTTTGAAGCGGGACGTTTTTATAGTGAGCGTGAAGTAAATGAGGTTTTAAAAGCTCATATTAGTTTTCAAGATTATGTGACGCTTCGTCGTGATTTATTTGATTTTAATTATTTAACACGAAGCTTAGACGGAGGCACTTATGAGAAAATAATGTAAGCTTTTTAGTAGTGTTTTAATCGTTTTTGCGTTGGGAAGATGCTCTAAAAGAGAGGATATTATTGTGTATACGGGTTACGATGAATCATGGTTAGCTACTTATTCACCTTCATTAATTGAAGATAGGGTTTATGATTTAATATTTATATGGTCATGAGTTTCCAATATTAGATTATCGTTTGGAAGGTCGATTATTTACAATTTTTAGCTCGTTCCCTTAAAATTTACAAGGCGATGGGTCTTTTCATATAACGACTCGATTTAGTGCTGAAGTATTTGAGCAAATGGAGGATAAAAAGGTACAACTAACAATTGAGTGGAATGGGGAGAGAGAGGTTATCGACTTAAAACGAGTAAATTAGCGGGCTAGTGTAAGTTTAGATATACATTAGCCTATACAGACGAAAAAAGAGGAATTAATGTGTCGGACTCATTAGTGAAACTTAGTAAAATAACAATCAGATATAAAATAGGGTGTACAGACGAAGTTAAAGAAAGAATATTAAATCAATAGATACCTTTATTTTTAATTTTTTTGAAATAGCTAAGTTAACCTTCTCATTTTTACCAAATTAGTTTTATTACTGACATAGAAAAAGCAAGAACTGGTTCAGTTCTTGCTTTTTTAATCTCCGACTCCAAAGTCAGTTTTATTCCATAAGACTTCTAAATGCTTGACATCGTCTAGCCATTTGTATTCATCGTAGAACCATTCTTTTAGCTGTCCATCTGGTTTGATGATGGTTGTATTTTCACAGTAGACATTGACTGTGGCATGATTGAATTGATTAAGGACGATATCGATGTCACGTCTGATCATATCTTTTGTTTGTCCCTTAATTCCAACCATGATACATGGTGAATCAAAGTATTTTTTTAATTCTTCAACACTTTGGAACGGCGCCCCCTTTTTTAAAACTTTTTCACGGAAGTCATAATCGAATGATTCTACCCCTGTTTTGAACATAATATCAATGTCTAGACGTTGACGCATCTTATCTAGGTGGTCACGGAAGATCCAATGAGCTTCGGCAAATAGTTTTTTAAACTCATGTTCACTAAGTTTTAATTTGATCATTTCTAATGTTTCTTTTGGTAAATCAAAGATGTTTCCAGAGTTGATGACTTCAAATGTGTCATATAATCCTTTAACATTTGATAAGACTTCTTTATTTAATTGATTCATTTCTGCAATATTTGTTGAGTTGTCACCAATGTAATCACAGAATGTGCATTTACCATATGCACATGGACGACTTTTTAAAAGAACGATTTCGCGAGGAAATTTTTCTGTTATAATATTATATCTTTCCATTACTATCACCTGTCCTTAGTATATCAAATATAGGGAATGCTGGCTTGTAATGTGTCTTAATTTTATAGTTATTTTTTGGCAAGTACTATTTATTTTTATGGTAAAATGAAATTATTCATTGATAGTAAGGTGGGATGTTAGTGTTAAATCATTCAGAATATAGACGGAAAACGTTTCAATATATAGCTTTAATTTTTATCATTGTGTTCTTTGGCTTTATTTTTTCAGGTAACTTTATTTATTCTGTGACAGGGCAGTACGTTGAGAATTATTTGTCTATTTATGCAAATGCTCATGATTTGTTGTTACAAAAAGAAATCCCCATGTGGTCTTTTAACTTCTTCTTAGGAGGCAACTTTTTAGGAGCACAAAATGTTTACTCTTTATATAATCCATTTTTTTTATTAACGTTATTGTTTCCAAGTAGTTTGCTTCCTAAATTATACTTTCCCCTCCTATTTTTAAAGACAATGTTAGCTACTGGGGCACTCTATCTCTATATGAAAGAGACGAAGTGGTTTAAATCTCATACTCTTATTATCGCAAGTATTTTATATCTCTTTAATGGATGGTATCTGAGTAACCTCAGTGAGTTTGTCACGATTGAGCTTCTATTTTTTGTTCCTCTTGTACTTTATGGCGTCGAGAAGCTTCTTTCATCAGGACGGAAACGATACTTTGTAGCAACTTTTTCATTGCTGCTTATTTCGCATTTTACGTTTACCGTGTTATTCTTAGGCTTTTTGGTGGCTTATATTATGATTCGACTTTATAGAGTTCGACAGGAGAATCGAGCGTGCTTTATCGATGATACAAAGAAGTTTTTAGTTTCAATTGTATTGATTATCGGCATTAATATGGTCTTCATTTTACCGCTTTTATTCGCGTCAAATGCTATGTCGATTGAACTGCAGGAGGGAATGACGCTATCCTCTTTATTAGCCCTTTGTCTTAAAGGATTATTCCCACCTCTTCATGAAAATTTTCTAGGATCACTACAGTTATTTCCAAAGAATGTGAGTGTTGTGGCGCTTTATCAATCAGTACTAGTTGTATTAATGCTTCCACAGTTTGTGAAATTGATAGGTAAGAAGGAAAGAAAATTAATCATTTTTTCTTATAGTGTCATCCTGTTTACTGTGTTTATCACTCAGTCACTTGAACTTGTCAATATTACCTCACTAGCACCATTAAATACGAATGTTATTTCCATCTTATTAATTTTATTTAATGCGTTAATGACGGCTTATTCCTTAAATGATGTCCGCTTAATGGATACGAAGTTATTAAAACAAACTTGTATCACGTTTAAATGTTTATTATTTTCGGTATTAGGCTTCGTATTACTTTTTGAGTTACATATGAAATATGGGGAAATTTCGCAATGGACCGTAGCGAAAGTAGTGGATGAGCTGATTATCTTATCGCCTTATTTGATGCTTTATTTAATAATGATTTTGACGATATCTTTTTATCGCTTTCTTTTAATTCGAATAGCTAAAGAAGATGAATCACTTAGTTCAAAGACAATTTTTTTCATCTTAATGTTAGAGTGCATGATAGTGTCTTACATCTATTTTGCAACGAATAGTGAACGCTCTATCTTAGTGGAAAACTATATGATAGATCAAGAATCGATTAGTAATAACACTGGTGCAGTGGCGGATTATTTGCAAACGATGGATCCAGAGTTTTATCGAATTATTAATAGTTATGAAATTCAATACAATGAGCCATTGTATCAAGGTTATAATGGATTCTCAATTGCGAATCCATATCTCGTTTTATCTTCGCAAGATGTATCATGGATGCTGAATGAACAGGTTGAGAATAGTTTATCTATTGCAACCACTGATTATATGTTAACGACAGCATTATCTGCAAAGTATTATTTTACACCGGATTATGAGGTGCCGCTTCCAGGCTATCAATATTATGATCGAATTGAGGGAATCACGATTTTTAAGAATAATTATTTTGTTCCTGTTGGAACGAGTAGTCCGTATTATATACTTGAGTCAGATTTTAAAAAACTTAATCGAGCACAGCAACATTACGTGTTTTTAAAATGTATTGTTTTAGAGAACGAAAGTTTGGCGGATATTTATCATCTGCAGCCGTTTAATACAACAGAGCTTCCTGAGCAACCGGGTGAAATTCAATATTTTGAAGCCGCTCAGTTACGTCAAAGTTTTGGTGTTGAAGCGGTTGAATATGCTCAGAATACGATTACACACCAATACGTGACTAGCTCACCACAATTGATTACGTATGCCATTCCTTATAATAAAGGGTGGAGGGCCTATGCTAATGGCAAAGAAGTTCCAATTTATGAAGTGAATGATGGTTTTATTGGTGTGGGGATTGAAACAGCTGGTAAGTATGAGATTGAATTAACGTATCGTTCGCCAGGCTTTGATCTTGGATTCTCGGTTTCAGCTATTACAAGTTTAATTATTGTATCAAGTTTTTATCGTAGTTATGAAGTTCGTCGCAAAGTTGCCTCAAAGTAATTTGAGGCAATTTTTTATAAAAGAGTGTGTATACTAAAAGTAGTTTGAAAAATAAGGGTGAATATTATGAAATTAAGTCGTAAGTGGATTAGTTGTTTAATCATGGTACTTCTGTTTTGTGGAAGTATTTTAAACTGTCGAGCCGAAAGTAGTGATATCTCTACAGATTTACTCGTCCAGTTAAACGAGGCATCAACCATTATGGTGAAAAAGAGTTGGTTTTCATTTAATAAAAATTATCAGGTTTATATCGATGGTGAAAAAGTAGGCGAAATTCAGGGGCTTTATTTCAATATTTTAGGTGAGCGACTCATACTTAAAGACCTTGATGGTGAGGTGTATGCGTCAGAACAACAGATTAAGCGGTGGAATGTCAGGTTGAATCGCTTGGCGCAAGTCTATAATGGAGCGGATGAAACGGTTGGCTTTATAGGGGAACAGGTTGTTCGTGACCTCTTTCGCTTTGGAAAGACGTTTCATTTTTATGATGTTAATCGTGGAGAGATTGCAGTATCAAAGCAGAAAATTTTTCATATTTTCCCTGAGTATGTGATTGAGGATTTGACGGGTGAAAAGTTGTATAAGGTAAAGAAAAAGTTCTCATTATTTAGAACAACTTATGAAATTACGGTTTATAATCCAAATGTTTTACCCGTTGAGCAGACATTGTTTTTAACCGTTATTTTGAATTCAATTAATGAATCAGATAAAGATACTGAATAAAAGGAAGAATGGTACGATTCTTCCTTTTTAATTGCGTATGATAACTTTGAGGAAATTAAGTTAAATTTAGCAAAAAAAGTGTCTAGTATTAGCACAAATCTTGTAAGATCTTATTAATAAATGTAAATCTTAGTTTTTTTTTGATATACCCTTAAATTTTATGGACGATTGTCATATAATAGTAAAGACTATAGTTGAGGAGTGATGAACCATGTTCATTAAGATAGATGATTTAAATATTTATTATGAAGTAGAGGGGCAGGGCCACCCGATTTTGTTATTACATGGATGGGGGCAAAGTGTTGCTGCATTTAAGCCAGTATTTGATTATTTGAAACAAAATTTTCAGGTATATAGTTTAGATTTTCCTGGTTTTGGTCAAAGTGATGAACCAAAAACTGTATGGTCTGTCTATGATTATGCCGATATGGTAGAGAAATTTATAAAACAGCTTGAGATTAAGAGCCCAACAATTTTCGGACATTCTTTTGGTGGACGTGTTGGGATTATTTATGCTGGGCGCCAAAATGATTTAAATAAGTTAGTTTTAGTTGATAGTGCTGGAATTAAACCAAAGCGTGGATTCGACTATTATGCTCGTGTTTATACGTATAAGTTAGGTAAAAAGGTTTTAAGCTTACCGGGATTACGTGCTTATAAAGAGAAAATGATGGAGAATGCGGGATCATCGGATTATAAGAATGCAACCCCTATGATGCGTCAAATCATGAGTAAGGTAGTTAATGAAGATTTACAACATTTAATGCCTTCAATCCAAGTAGAAACATTACTTGTTTGGGGCGATTTAGACGATGCAACGCCATTAAGTGATGCGAAGATTATGGAGAAAAAGATTCCTGGAGCGGGACTTGTTGTTTTCCCTGGAGCGGGACACTACTCTTATTTAGATTGTTTAGGACAATTTTTACGTGTGATTGATGTCTTCTTAGAGAAAGAGAGAGGTGAATAAGATGGGTATTATTATGGCAGTTTTATTAGGAGTTTTAAGTTTATTTTTACTTTGGACGTTATGGGGGCGTATGGCTCATGCCCTTCAGATGTTACAACAATGTCATTATATGAATGATCGCTTTACAACTTGGATTGCCGGGCATCGTTTAGTGGCGTTACCTGTCCCGTTATCTGTGTTAGTTATTGCATATTGGGTTTTAGTAGTGGTGAGCTTTTTATTCCCAATGCCAGGTTCTATTTTAACAATTGGCACAGTTGTGATTGGAGTCTTAGGTCTTGGAATTATTAAGATTAGTAGTGGTGTTTCAAAAGAATCAAAAAAACCGTTGAAAATTACAGCTCGTGTTTGGCGTATTATTGCAACGGGATCTATTTTAATGTTATTAATCGCTGGCTTAGGTTCATTCTTCCTTGGAGCGAATGGCTTAATGCTACTTTCACAAATCGCTGGCTGGTTATTAACGTTTAATTTATTCGCTTATGTAGTAATGCTACTTGCGAATGAGATTAATAAGCCAATGGAGAATAGTATCCGTTTAGGATTTATTAATGATGCGCGTCGTATTGTGAAAGAGTCTCCTTCATTAGATGTGATTGGTGTAACAGGAAGCTATGGTAAAACAAGTACAAAACATGCATTAAATGCGATTTTATCAGAGCAATTTAATACGTTAATGACGCCTGAAAGTTATAATACTCCAATGGGAATTACGATTACAATTCGTAATTATTTAAAACCAATTCATAGTAAGTTCATTGCCGAAATGGGTGCTTACAAAGTCGGAGAGATTAACGAGTTATGTGAAATTGCATATCCTAAGTATGGAGTTTTAACATCAGTAGGTCCACAACACTTAGAAACATTTAAAACAATTGATAATGTGAAACAAACTAAGTTTGAGTTAATTGAGTACTTACCTGAGGACGGAATTGGATTTATTAATATTGATGATGAAAATATTCGTGATTACTATGAGAATAAGTTTTCGGGAAAATGTACGGTCTACACTTATGGAATCGAACGTGAAGCAGATTATCGAGCAGGTGATATTGTTGTTAGTGAAAAAGGAACCACGTTTAATGTGACATTCCGTGATGGAAGTGTTCATCAGTTCCAAACGAAATTATTAGGTCGTCATAATATTTATAATACGGTAGCGAGTATTGCTTTAGGGAATGAGTTGGGAATTCCAGTTGAAAAAATGAAAGTCGCTGTTCGTAAAATGAAACCTGTGACTCATCGTTTAGAGTTACGTCGTAATGGGAACTTTACGATTATTGATGATGCTTTTAATTCAAATCCAGTTGGATCTAAGATGGCACTTGAAGTGTTAGGACAAATGAATGGTAAACGCATTGTGCTAACACCAGGGATGGTCGATTTAGGAACAGCACAATATGAGTTAAATAAAGCTTTTGGAACATATATGAAAGATACATGTGATCATGTTATTCTAGTTGGTAAAAAACAAACAGAACCAATTCAAGAAGGTTTAAAAGAAGTTGGATTCCCAGAAGAGCGTGTAACAGTAGCTGAGAATTTAACAGAAGCATTCAAAGTAATGTATGAAGTCGTTGAACCAGGAGCGTTTGTCTTAATTGAAAATGATTTGCCTGAATTATTCGCTGAATAGTCAGTTCGTTATTTATTTTCATATAGAAAGTAGGGAAGCGGGATGGATAATCAATTTTTAGAGTTTATTAAAAAAGTTCAGTCAATTGCACAAATTGGATTATCATTTTCAACAGATCCGTATGCAGTGGATAATTATGAAGAGTTAAAGAAGATTAGTGTGAAGATGTTACACGATTATACATCATTACCAATGAATGAATGCAACTTATATAAAGATTTCATATATCCAACCCCACAACCTGCCGTTCGTTCAATGGTTATTAAAAATCATCAGCTATTACTCGTTAAAGAGAAAGATAGTGGTCTTTGGTCACTACCAGGTGGATGGTGTGATATTGATTGCACACCGAAGGAAACAGCTATTAAGGAAACGTTCGAGGAATCTGGTTATGTAATTGATTGTACGAAACTGTTAGCGGTGTTTGACAGACGACATTATATTAAAAAATCATTATATGATGTATATTGTCTATATTTCCTGGGGAATGTCGTAGCGGGAGAGGCAAAATGTAATCATGAGACGGAGGATATTGGATGGTTTGATATTTCAGAACTACCGCCATTGTCTCGAAAGAATTCAATCGAAGAGATTGAAAAGGCGTATAAAGTTTATACGGAAGATTTAGAAACATATTTTGAGTAATTAAAGCAAAAAATTGTTTCTTATGACAGTGATTTCTTGATAAAATAGACGTATGTATTTGCGTTCAGATACGGTATACTTGAAGAAGATACTAAACTTAGATTAAAGGGGGCTTCCTCATGAAGTTAAAAGTTGGTGTATTTTTCGGTGGTGAATCGGTAGAGCACGAAATTTCAATTATTTCTGCTAACCAAGCAATGCATGCCATCGATAAAACAAAATATGATGTCGTACCAGTTTATTTATCTAAAAAACGCGAATGGTACACAGGTGAAGCATTATTTGATGTGAAAGAATATAAAAATTTGGATGCATTATTAAAAAAATGTCAACGTATTGTCATTGTTCCTAATAATGGTAAAATTCAAATTGAACGTTATCCTGCTAAAAAATTCGGAAACAATGTTGTAAATACAATCGATGTTGCGATTCCAGTTATTCACGGAACAAATGGTGAGGATGGAGCCTTACAAGGATTCTTTGAATTAAACGGAATTCCTTATTCGGGATGTGAGGTAGCTGCCGCTGCTGTTGGTCAAGATAAAGTGTTTATGAAAAACATTTTACGTGATTCAGGATTACCGATTACAAACTATGTGTGGTATTATTCATCAGATTGGTTTGCTGACCAAGAAGCTTGTTTAGATGCTATTGAAGAAAAATTAACATATCCAGTTATGATTAAACCTGCTAGCTTAGGTTCAAGTGTTGGAATTTCTAAAGCAAATGACCGTGCGTCATTAGAAGAAGGAATTACAGAAGCAATTAGCTATGATAAAAAATTCATCGTTGAAGAAATGGTTACTCAATTAGTTGAGGTTAACTGTTCGGTTATCGGAGATTTCTCTTCTGCTAAACCTTCTGTTTTAGAAGAAGTTATGGGTTCTGATGAATTTTTAAGCTTCCGTGATAAATATGAGGGGGGAGGAGGTTCTAAAGGTGCTAAAACTGGAGGAACTAAATCTCAAGGGATGGCAAGTACAAATCGTATTATCCCTGCTCGTTTAACGGATGAAGGAACAAAATACGTTCAAGATCTTGCGGTACAAACATTCCGCGTGTTAGGAAGTGCAGGGGTTGCTCGTATCGACTTCTTAATCAATGCTGAAAATAATGAAGTATATGTTAACGAAATTAATACAATTCCAGGATCATTATCATTCTACTTATGGGAAAAAACAGACCGTAACTTCACAGAATTAATGACTAGCTTAGTGGAATTAGCATTAAAACGTCAACGTGAACGTGAAAGCTTAACATTCTCATTCGAATCTAACGTTCTTGCTTTACAGGGTGCAGGAACAAAAGGAGCGAAAGGAACAAAAGCCTAAGCGTGGCGTTTAACACGTGCAGAAAGTGAGGAGAGCTTGAAGTGTCTAATAGACACGGAAAGATATTGAACTTTACTAGCGTGTTGCCAAGTGAAGGTAGATTAAGTAAAAAGCTAAGACGAGTGGTTAAAATCTCGTAGGGGTCGCAACAAATACCTATGACTTATTTTTTGAGTCATAAAGGTATTTGAAGACTTCATAGAGATTTTGCTCGTCGAAGCCAGATTGAACAAAAGCCTAAGCGGTAACTTAACTATTAAAAATGAAAAAGCTATGTTTTAGACAAATGTTGATTTGGAGACAGAGGTTGTTTAAACAACTTAATAGATTAAGAATTCCTTACGCTAGTTAACGTTTGGATTTCCTTGTTTAATGACAATACTTCTTAAAATATAGCCATGAAAAAGAGATTTCACTTATGAAATCTCTTTTTTTAGATGGAAAATATATAATGGTTAAAAAATTGAAAGATTGTAAATAACTATTGATGGAGGGGGAGCTAAGATGAATGTTATTGCTGTATCAACAATTTTTAGAAATGAGGGATTCCTATTGAAGTTTAATGATAGGTTATTGGATTTAACGAAGTGAAGAGGATTATCGTAGGATGAATTAGGGGAACTTTTAAATACATCGAGACAAACTATTTCTAAGTGGGAAAATAGCATTTCTTATCCTGATTTTCATCGTTTAATTCTTTTCAGTGATTTCTTTAATGTTTCATTAGATGGATTCATGAAAGGAGAACAAAGTGTAATATCTCATCTTTAAAATTGCTTAAAGTCAACTTTAATCAGTTAAGAGATAGAATGAAAAAATTGAAGAAAATAGATATGTTTAGTATATTTTTTGATGTTATGATTGGGTTATTATTACTTAGATTTATTTTATCTTGTTTAGAGTCTATATTTTAGCTTTCTAGCAAAAAAAGTAGAGAATTTAATCTCTACTTTTTGAATTATTTATTATCTGCTGAAATGTCCACTGGACGAACAACAACTTGGTCAACTAAACCGTAAGCTACAGCTTCTTCAGCTGACATGAAGTTATCTCGTTCAGTATCTTGCTCGATTTTTTCAAGTGGTTGACCTGTTTGAGCAGATAAGATGTTATTTAATTTATCACGAGTTTTTAAAATGTGTTTTGCAGCAATGGCAATTTCAGTGGCTTGTCCTTGTGCTCCACCAAGTGGTTGATGAATCATGACTTCGCTGTTAGGTAAAGCATAGCGTTTACCTTTAGCACCCGCTGAAAGTAAGAAAGCACCCATTGACGCTGCCATCCCAACGCAGATTGTTGATACATCACATTTGATGTAGTTCATTGTATCAAAGATAGCAAATCCTGCTGTAACTGATCCACCAGGACTATTAATATAAAGGTTGATATCTTTATCTGGATCTTCTGCAGCTAAGAATAAAAGTTGAGCAACAACGATGTTTGCTGTATAATCGTTAATTTCACCACTTAACATGATGATACGATCTTTTAATAAGCGAGAATAAATATCATATGCACGCTCACCGTGAGCTGTTTGTTCAATGACTGTCGGTACTAAATAACTACTCATAAGGCACCCCTCTTTTTATAAAAATTTCTATAGCACATTTTACCACAACTGGACAAAAAAATATAGCATTGCGTCGGCCATACTCTATTTTAATGTTGTGAGTGGTAATATATTCATTTTTAAGTAAAAATTCTTAAACATTTTTGTTAAGTATTTGTTATTATAAACGCTTACATTAGTTTATAACTTGATTATCATGGTACAAATTGTTAGAATAAAAATGTAGTAATTTTTCACAATATATTATGTGTGTTAAAATACACGTAATGTGAAAAATGACCAATTTTATAATATCTTAGGAGGAATCTTCACATGGCTGTTAAAGTAGCGATTAATGGATTCGGGCGTATCGGACGCTTAGCTTTACGTTTAATGATCGAAAACAATGACTTCGAAGTAGTTGCAATCAACGACTTAACTGATGCTAAAACATTAGCTCATTTATTCAAATATGATTCAGCTCAAGGACGTTTCAACGGAGAAATCGAAGTTAAAGAAGGTGCTTTCGTTGTTAACGGTAAAGAAATCAAAGTAACTGCTGAGCGTAACCCTGCAGACTTACCTTGGGGAGAATTAGGAGTAGACGTAGTATTAGAATGTACTGGATTCTTCACTTCTCAAGAAAAAGCTGGATTACACTTAGAAGCAGGAGCTAAAAAAGTAGTTATCTCTGCACCAGCTACAGGAGATATCAAAACTGTAGTTTACAATGTAAACCAAGATATCTTAGACGGAACTGAAACAGTTATCTCAGGAGCTTCTTGTACAACTAACTGTTTAGCTCCAATGGCTAAAGTATTAAACGACAAATATGGTGTACAAAAAGGATTCATGACTACAATCCATGCTTACACTAATGACCAAAATACATTAGATGCTCCTCACGGAAAAGGTGACTTACGTCGTGGACGTGCAGCTGCTGCATCAATCGTTCCAAACTCAACAGGAGCTGCTAAAGCTATCGGTTTAGTAATTCCTGAATTAAACGGAAAATTAGACGGTGGAGCTCAACGTGTTCCAGTAATCACTGGTTCATTAACTGAGTTAGTATGTACTTTAAACACTAAAGTAACTGCTGCTGAAATCAACGAAGCAATGAAAGCTGCTGCTAACGAATCATTCGGATACACTGAAGATGAAATCGTTTCAGCTGACGTAATCGGAATTTCTTACGGATCATTATTCGATGCTACTCAAACTAAAGTTATGGAAGTTAACGGAGAGCAATTAGTTAAAGTTGCTGCTTGGTATGACAACGAAATGTCTTACACTAACCAATTAATCCGTACTTTAGGATACTTCGCTTCTTTAATTAAATAATTTTAGTTAAGCGATATTTTTGGAAAGCTATCCCATTTCGGGATAGCTTTTTTTATTATTTTCATTAGAATAGAGTTAGATGGATTTTTCTAAGTTAGAATAAAAAAACTGAAATAGTTCATGTTAAACAAGAGGTGAGCGGTGTGAATGTTGCGATTTTAGCGATTGGTAATGAAGTGCTGTCTGGTAAAACGATTAATACGAATAGTGCTTTTATTGCAAAACAAGTAGAACAGTTAGGTGGAAAAGTAACTCATCAACAAGTAGTTCCTGATCTAGAGGATGAAATTGTTCGAGGGTTAGAGATTGCATATACCTATGCGGATTTAGTGATTACTATTGGTGGATTAGGACCAACGGTAGATGATTTATCACGTGAAGGGGTTGCAAAGTATTTTAAAACAGAACTAGTTTATGATGATGAGATTTATAAAGGTATTTGTGAGTATTTCAGACGTAGCAATAGAGAAATTCCAAATAATAATCATCGTCAAGCTTATAAGTTTAAAGAAGGACTAGTTTTACCCAATAATAATGGAACAGCACCGGGATTATTTTTAAAGCGGGATAATAAATCAGTTTTCTTATTACCTGGACCTCCAGCAGAGCTTGAATTAATGTTTTCAGAGAGTGTAAGACCTTATTTTATTGATCAGATTAAGGAGCGTAAGATTAGTAATAGCTATCGTTTATGTGGAATTGGAGAGTCTTATGCAGAAGAAATGATTTTACACTTATATGAACGTTACCCTCATCTAAATATTGCACCTTATTGTGCTCCTGATAAAGTAGATTATATTGTTTCTACAGTGGATGCTTATGAAGAGGATTTAAGAGCCTTTGATGAAGAGTTTAAAGAAATTATGAAAGATTACTATATTGGAGATCAAAATACAGATCTTGCAACAGAAATTGTGAGCTTGCTGAACGAAAAGCAATTGAAAATAGCAACGGCTGAAAGTTGCAGTGGTGGTCTCCTTTCATCAACTCTTGTGAACGTTTCAGGAGCATCTAGCGTCTTTTTAGAAGGAATCGTGACATATAGTTATGAGTCAAAATTAAATCGTTTAAACATTGATGTGAATCGTTTAATGGAGTTTGGAGCAGTTTCTGAAGAGATTGCACGCGATATGGCATTCAATTTAGAAAAGTTAACGGGTGCTGATATCACAGTTGGTGTAACTGGAATTGCAGGACCAGGTGGTGGAAGTGAGTTAAAACCAGTGGGTCTAGTTTATATCGCGATTAATATATGCGGTCAAATTTTCTTAAAATCATACATTTTTAATGGAAATCGTGAAAAAATAAGACAGCTCACAGTAGCGGAAGCTTTATATTGGCTTCACCATTATATAAAAGCGCTTTAATAGAAGGTAATGTTTGAATTATATGTAAAAAAGCGTTAAAATAATATTGTGAAAAATAATTTAAGGAGGACTCATCACATGAACAAAAAAACTGTTAAAGATGTTGAGTTAAATGGAAAGAAAGTCCTTGTACGTGTAGACTTCAACGTACCAATGAAAGACGGAAAAATTACAAATGACAACCGTATCGTAGCTGCATTACCTACAATCAAATACATCTTAGAAAATGGTGGACGTGCTATTTTATTCTCTCACTTAGGAAAAATCAAATCTGAAGAAGATAAAGCATCTAAATCATTACGTCCAGCTGCTGAGCGTTTAGCTGAGTTATTAGGACAAGACGTTAAATTCATCCCTGAAACTCGTGGAGCTGAATTAGAGGCTGCTATCGCTGAGTTAAAAGATGGAGAAGTTTTAATGTTCGAAAACACTCGTTTCGAAGATTTAGATGGTAAAAAAGAATCTAAAAATGATCCTGAGTTAGGTAAATACTGGGCTTCTTTAGGAGATATCTTCGTAAATGACGCATTCGGTACTGCACACCGTGCTCATGCATCAAACGTTGGAATCTCTGCTAACTTAGAAGCTGTAGCTGGATTCTTATTAGAAAAAGAAATCGAATTTATCGGTGGAGCTGTTGATGCGCCTCAACGTCCAATGGTTGCTATCTTAGGTGGAGCTAAAGTATCTGATAAAATCGGAGTTATCGAAAACTTATTAGATAAAGCTGACAAAGTATTAGTTGGTGGAGGAATGATGTTCACATTCCTTAAAGCTCAAGGTAAAAACATTGGTAAATCTTTATGTGAAGAAGATAAATTAGAATTAGCAAAAGCTTTACTAGAAAAAGGTGGAGACAAATTAGTTTTACCTATCGATACAGTTGCTGCTAAAGAATTCTCTAACGATACTGAGTTCCGCGTAGTTTCAGTTGATGCATTAGCTGATGACGAAATGGGATTAGATGTTGGACCTGCTACTGTTGAGTTATTCTCTAATGTATTAAAAGATGCTAAAACAGTTGTATGGAATGGACCAATGGGTGTATTCGAAATGTCTAACTTCGCTAAAGGAACTATCGGTGTATGTGAAGCTATCGCTAACTTAGAAGGTGCTATCACAATCATCGGTGGTGGAGATTCAGCTGCTGCTGCAATGCAATTAGGATACGCTGACAAATTCTCTCACATCTCAACAGGTGGAGGAGCTTCTTTAGAGTATTTAGAAGGTAAAGAATTACCAGGTGTTGCTTCATTAAGCGATAAATGCTGTGGATGCGGATGCAAATAATTTTTTAAGCTAAACTCAAAGGAATTCACCTTTTTGTGAATTCCTTTTTTCCGACAAGATACATACTAAAATATTTAATAGAGGTGAGTTTCATGAGAAAACCAATCATCGCAGGAAACTGGAAAATGAACAAAAACTATGATGAAGCTGTAGAATTCATCAAAGCTGTAGCAGACAAAGTGCCGAGCTCAGATAAAGTAGAAACTGCTATCTGTGCGCCAGCATTATACTTACGTTCATTAGTTGAACATCAAGGAGAAAACTTACGTATTGGTGCTCAAAATATGCACTTCGAAGCTAACGGTGCATTCACTGGAGAAATCGCTCCAGGTATGTTAAAAGACTTAGGAGTAACTTATGTTATCTTAGGACACAGTGAGCGTCGTGAAATGTTCAACGAAACTGATGAAACAGTTAACAAAAAAACTCATGCAGCATTTGCTAACGGATTAGTTCCAATCGTTTGCTGTGGGGAATCTTTAGAAGAGCGTGAAAATGGAACAACTAACCAAGTAGTTGATTCTCAAATCAAACGTGCTTTAGAAGGATTATCATTAGAGCAAGTTAAAGAAACAGTTATCGCATACGAACCAATCTGGGCTATCGGAACTGGATTAACTGCTACTAACGAGCAAGCTAACGAAACTATCGGATACATCCGTTCAGTTGTAGCTCGCGAACATGGTCAAGAAGCTGCTGATGCTATCCGTATCCAATACGGTGGATCAGTTAAACCTAGCACAGTTGCTGGTTTAATGGCTCAACCAGAAATCGATGGAGCTTTAGTTGGTGGAGCTTCTTTAGATGTTGAATCATTCTTAGGATTATTAGAATTCTAATATTAACTTGATAGATAAAAGTCATCTTCTTTTAGAAGATGGCTTTTTTGATTTCTTGATTTGTTAGTTCGCCCAATTTCTACATAATTAGTTTATAATCGTAAATACTAATTGAAGTAAATTAACAATTATTTGAGGTGATTGGGATGAAGTTGAAGCGACTTTTTTTATTTGGATTATCTGCTATTTGTTTTATAATGACGGTTGCTTTTGGATCTCAAACCGTAAGTGCACAAGAAACAAAGTCAGAAACTCTTTATAAATATATTCAGGCAACACATGATATTCCATATCTACCAGTTAGCTATCAGTATACAGATTGGCGTGAACGAGCGACAAAGTTTAACGAGATGTTATTTAATATGAAGGACTATAATCTGATGTTTCTTGAAAAAGAATCTAAGAATACGGGGCGAGAATCCATTGGGATTGTGAGTTACACAGATGAAGAAAGAAAAGGTGAATATACACAAGCTTTAACCTTAATAGGTGCTTTATTATCAGCAGAGAAGCTTAATAAGGAGAGAATTGGTGAGGAGCAATTAAATAATTTAGTTCAGTTTGTTGAGTCTTACTACAATATTGAAAATGGTGAAGGAACTCTATTGAATTATCAAAATATGGATAGTACGGAGTTGAGTTTTTGGCAACAAATCTATCCTGCCCTAGCTTACTTCATGTTAATGGATCGTTATGAGGCGACTGTAGATTCCGATGCAATGCTTCGAAATATTGCGGATACATGGTATGAAGTCGTGATGGATTTAGGTGGCTCAGATGGAATTGTTGATTTTGGATATACGGGATATGACTTTAAAAATAAATGTCCTTTTGATAACGGTGAATGGATAGAACCGGATGCTGCAGCAGGAATTGCTTTACTTCAATATTATGCATTTGAGAAGTTTAATGATCGAAAGTATATTAAAGCAGCAACGCTGTGTATGAATTATATGGACGAATTCCAACGAAATCCTGGCTATGAACTGCTTTATTTATATCTTCCATATTTATCAGCACGTTTGAATTCAGTTGAAGAATATCATTTTAATACCGCGAAATATATGGAATTTTTCTTCACTGAAAGTGACTATCGCCATGAATATGGAACATTTAATGGAGATTTTGCAACAGGATTAATCGGGGAGCGTACACAGTATGGAGGAACACCATATTCGTTTCAAAGTATTGTCGGAGCAACAGCCTTAGTACCTATGTTAAAGTATGATCAACGCTACGCTGTTGAAGTTGGTCGTTACTTATTACAAGTGACTCAAAATCTAAACCTTTTTTATGATGTAGATGATCCCGTTTACGGTAATTTAATTCCGATGGAAAAAGTACAAAAAGATAATGAAACAGCCAATCAAAGATTATCTGTTTTAAGTGGTGCTTATTTAGGGCTATTAGCTGCGATGATTGAACCGACAAATGTAGAAGGAATTTTAAAGACCGATTTAAATACAAATGAGTATTATGTCGATAAGGAAAAACAAAATCCACTATTTTTATTATTTAACCCTCATGATGAAGAAAAGGTCGTTAATTACCGAGTTACAACTGACGGAACTGTTGATTTATATGATTTAGTCAGTCATACATTTATTGAACAAAATGTAACGAAAGAAACAGAGATTCAAATTAAGTCAACTGAAGCAGTTATTGTGCTTGAAATTCCAGTAGACGAAGGAGATAATCAGTACAAAATTGATCGTAAAGTCGAACATAGTGTCACTGCTAATGTGCCTGTAGCAACAAATATTGTGGGAATCTCACAGTACGAACCGATTTCTGATAATTATCCAATTGATTTAGAAATTAAATCAACGGATGATGCAGCTGTTTCGGATATTACGATTTATATTGATGGTCGACCTGTCTTTAAAAATGTGACTTATACACAACCTTATGTAGTTAAAGTCGATGAATTAGTTAATGGTTATCATTTACTTGAAGCAGAGGTAACAACGAATACAGGTGTTAAAGATTATTCATATGCTCGAATCTTTATTCAGAAAGAGGAAAATCCCTATTTAATTAATGCTCATGCTCACGATCTTGCAAATTGGACATCTTATAAAGAGGGGTCTATTCAATTACGTGAGGAATATAAAGAGGTTGTAATTGGTCGTAAAAGTAATGGTGGTGCAATTAGCGAACCATTTGAGATTGACTTTAGCCAAGTCCCAATGCTAGATTTACAAGTTGAAGGATTCACAGGAACATGGTCATTGATTTTGAAAGATGTATCCACAGATCAAGAGTTTTATTTGTTAAAGGATAGTACTGAATCTGGACATATTATTACAAGTATGAGCTACGCTTTAAATAAATTAAATTCAGGAAGGTTTAGTTTATTAGGGAAACATGAGGTGCAGTTAGCGATTGTTGCAGATAGCGATGATTCAGATGTTACAGTTAATAGTATTCGTATTTTTAATCAGGGATTACAACCTCTTAAAGAACGTGAATGGAAATCATCATTTACGACTCAAAAAATTACACATTGGCAATCACGACTTAATGCGCTAGCAAAAATTAATTATTATCAAGGAACAGCTAATGTGCTTAATTTAAATCCTAATGGTAACGGAGGAATGCAGACGAGCTACTTTGAAGTTGATTTAAGCAAAAAACCTCAGTTCAAAATTAAGGTCGAAGAAGCCGATCAATTATGGTCATTGCTTGTTTATGTTGAAAGTCGTGATCGAGGTTATTATTTACAATATCCAACAAATAAGACAGGTACATTTACTTACGATATTAATAAAGCTTTAGAGAAGGCATTATCAAAAGAAGAATTAGAAAGTAAGTTAAATCTTCAGTTTTGGATTATCTCAAATGGTGAGTATGGTTCTGAAGTGAAGATTGATTATTTACGGTTAGAGTATTCAAAAAATTGGATCGAGCTAATTGCGATTGGTACAATAGCTATCCTCAGTGTCATAGCCATCTGTGTTAATCTTAATAAAAATTCTTAAGAAGTAGGAAGGATTCTTGAATTGATTTCAGGGGTCCTTTTTTTATTATGTTAAATGCTAGTTGTGATTTTAGTAGTAAAAATTTTTTATGTAGTATTACTTTAAACTTTATTTATGATAGGTATTTAGGAACATGATTCCCTATGTACTAATAATTTTGGATAAATTTTGTAGAGGTTTATCGAGTGGACTCTGTTAGGTATAAAATTATGGTAAAATAATAGAGGGGGTGGAGCCTTAATGATTATTAAAACTGAGATTATTGATTCATTTTTAGAACATGGAAATTTAGATGCAGTAAAGGAACATTGGATTTATCATACAATTGTACCTGGACAATATACATTTGAAGAACCATCATATGTGAATAAAGAGCTATTAGTTCATTTATATGAGACTATTCAAAATAGATTATATAATTTCAAACCATTAAATGAAGCATTATGGCACCAAGTATTTGGTGATATGCAAATTCCAGATACAACTGCAATTTATTTAATTGCTGGATCACCGAAACCTTATGATGGGGTGGTCAGGGAAGATCAGTCTGGAATGCGTTGCATTATTTTAGATTTAGTTCGTTTATGTACGTATGCTGACAGTTTAGAGGAACTTGATTTCATTGCAGCTGATTTTCTAACGCATGAGCTTTCACATGTCTTAATGAGCCAAAGATATCCATACTCTAAGCATTTACCAAAGGTTAATGTTTTAAAACAACTTGTCTTTGATGAAGGAATTGCGCATTTCCTATCATATAAAGAGGATGTGTTATCATTAGATTGGCATACAGACAAAATGAACAATAGACGTGAGTCAGTGTATCAAAAATTACGTTATTACTTAACACAAGAATATGCCTTAACTCCTGAAGCATTCTCGAAAGCAAATACAGGTTCATTCTGGGACAAGTATGCCTCGATTTCAGGAATGTTCGCTGTAATTTCATATTGTGAACAAGGCGGAAAACTTGAAGAATTACTCGATAAAGGACCTAATGCTTTACTAGAAATCATAGAAAAAGGTATCTGATAATAAATTCAGATACCTTTTTTATGTCAGACTTCCATGATAATTGGGAAGATACTTGGACGACGTTTTGTTTTTTCATACAAGTAACGTTCGAGTGCTTTTTTAATACGGTTTTTCATCACGAGAATTTCATTTGTTTCATTTTCAAGAAGCATTTCAATTTCGGTTTGAGTAATTTGTTTGACTTCGTTCATTAAATCTTCTGATTCTTTAACATAAACAAATCCACGTGTTACAATATAAGGCTCACTGACTAATGTTTTTGATTCTTTATCAATTGTGGCGACAACGATTAACATTCCACCTTCGGCAAGCATTCGGCGGTCGCGTAAGACAACATTTCCAACATCTCCAACACCGATTCCATCAACGAAGATAGCTCCTGTGCGAACACGCCCATTAACTTCAGCACTGTGAGGTGTTAGCTCAAGAACTTGACCTGTGGATAAGACAACAATGTTGTCTTTCGGAATTCCAACCTTTTCAGCAAGGTTTTTATGATGAACAAGATGTCGGTATTCTCCGTGAACGGGCATAAAGAATTTCGGATGGGTTAGTCTAAGTATTAGTTTGAGCTCTTCTTGGCAGGCATGACCTGATACGTGAACAGCTTCTAAATCTTTATAGATGACGTTACATCCTTTACGATAGAGCTCATTGATGACACGTCCAATTAATTTGTCATTTCCCGGAATTGGTGAAGCTGAAATAATAAATAGGTCATTTGGTTTTAACTTAATGTGGCGATGATTAGAGAAAGCAATACGTGCTAAAGCGCCCATTGGTTCACCTTGACTACCTGTCACAATTAACGTTAATTCATCATCTGCTACACTATTGATATTATGGATATTAACAAGTTGGTCATCATCGATATGAAGATAGCCCAGTTCAGTCGCGACTTTAGAGATATTTTCCATGCTACGTCCACTAAAAGCGACTTTACGGTTATATCGTTTAGATGCATCAATGATTTGTTGCATACGATGAATATTTGATGCAAACGTGGCGACAATAATACGACCTGTGGCATGTTCAAAGAGTTTTGTAAAAGTCTCACTGATTGCACGTTCGGACATCGTATAGCCTTTACGCTCAACGTTTGTACTATCTGACATCAGAAGAAGAATTCCTTCTTTAGCAAGTTCAGAGATACGTTCAAAATCCATCGGCTCATTATCAATTGGAGTTAAGTCAACTTTGAAATCCCCAGTATGGAAGATGATTCCGACAGGGGTATGAATGGCTAGTGAACAAGAATCTGCGATACTATGGGTGTTACGAATAAATTCCACTTCTAAATGATTAAACTTAGCACTTTCACGAGGTTTAATGATATTTAGTGAGGTTGTAGCTAGTAAGCCGTGCTCTTTGAGTTTATTTTCAATCAAACCAATGGTTAGTCGTGTTCCATAGATGGGGATATTGACTTGTTTTAAGATGAAGGGAATAGCTCCAATATGATCTTCATGACCATGTGTAATGAAGATTCCCTTAAGTTTCGATTCATTTTCAATAAGGTATGAGATATCTGGAATGATTAAATCAACTCCATACATATCTTCATCAGGAAAGGCTATTCCGCAATCAATGACAATGAGTTCGTCATCATATTCAATGGCAGTCATATTTTTACCAATCTCACCAAGACCACCCAGTGGGATGACTTTAAGTTTTTGAGTTTCTTCCAATTTTAACACCTTCTTTAATTTGAGTTGCTACTATTAGTATGATTGCATTCGGAAATCGTATACCAAACTGAAGATATGGCATAAGTATGGTGAAAAATGTATTTTAAGAGGTGATAGTATGAAAGTGGAGTTAACACATTTTTGAGTTAGAAAAGGGATGAGAATCAAGACAAGGAGTAGATGAAACTTTTGAATCTAAGAATGGATGAGGGATTAGAGACAATAGAAAGTTAAAAATGTATACTGAAAATATCTTTGGAGGAGTCGAAGGGGATAGGATGTATTTATATTGCTTCTCCAGACAAGAGGAGAAGGTTGGATAGAAGTAAGAGAGTGTGATCACGAGATCCATGTTCAATTTTAGAAAGAGTGTATTGATGAAACGTATAAGGATATGGATATGACTTCATTGGTCACGATGATTGTGAAGCGGGTAATTGACTGATTTTAAATCAAATAAAAAAGTCATCTCTTCAGAGATGACTTTTAGTTAGACTGTTAATTCAACGACGTATTTATATTTATCTGAGCGGTAATATGTTGTTGTGTATTCGATATTACGATTATATTGGTCTTGGCTAATACGAGTGCGTTTTAGTACTGCATCGTTTAATGAAATTTCTAGTGCTTGGCTAATTAAGTCATCAGCAAGCATGGCCTCGATATATTCTTCAGCATGAGAAATTTGAATGTTTTGTGCCGATAGTAATTGATAAAGTGATCCATATAATTCAGCATCGAATGGTAAATTTAAAAATCCTGGAATATAAGAGATGGAGAACATAATAATATCGTTATTAACCATACGAATACGGCTTAATCGTAAAACTTGTTCACTCGGATCAATATTTAATGCAGCAGCAACTGTTTCATCTGGTGTGACTAATGAAATATTAATTTGCTTATTTTTTAATACTAATCCTTGTTCTTGCATTTTTTGAGTAAAACTTTTTACTGTTGATAATTTATCAGCAATTGCATTTGATAGTACGACGGTTCCTTTTCCGCGTCCGCGTTCTTTTCTTAAAAGACCTTCGTTAACTAATTCATTAACAGCTTGACGAATCGTCATACGGCTTACCCCAAACATATCCTCTAATTCATTCTCTGATGGAATTGTACTTCCGACAGCATATTCATTATTGATAATCTTGTGTTTTAAGATATCTTTAATTTGTAAGTACAATGGTTTAGAATCTTTTGAACGATCAAGTACCATGTTATCTCCTCCTATTTTTGTAAAAACGGTATCATTTAATAATATCATAATGTTTTTAGTGTTATTTATCAATAATTTAAATAACTTAAAATTAAAACAGATGGATGTTTCTCTATGTTATATCACTTGATTGAAGTATTACTAAATGAATCTACTTAATATAATTTATTATTAAAAGTATGAGCTAATTTGCTTACTTTTTAATCATGCTACTAGGTAAATAAATCGTAATCATGGAGATTAGGATAAGAAATAACCTACTAACTTCATTTTAGCTGGTTAGGATAAATTAATCTAATCATTTACTGTATAACCTAACTTTAAATCTAATTATATATTGCTTCAAAGAAAAAAAGATAAGCACTGTTAATTTTTCATACTTGAATAATGGAAGTAATAAAAAAAGGTAGTCACTCAATCAAATGAGCTCCTACCTTTAATTTACCATATGAAAGTACTTTCATTGTACAAAAATGTTCAAATTCATAAATTATCCAATTATTATGTCTGCTTTTGGATAACGAACTTTAGCTGGATGAGCATTTGCACGGAAGATCATTAAGAAAGTAATGATTCCAATACGTCCGATGAACATAGTGGCGATAAGGACAATTTTAGCAAATACCGTTAAGCTACCTGTGATTCCCATTGATAATCCTGTTGTACCGAAGGCTGAGCAGACTTCGAAGAAGATTTCCATTAATGAGAATGAATCACTTGCACAGATAAGAAGTGTCGAGAGACAAACAATTAAAGTAGCAACAATATAAATCATGAATGATTTATAAACGGTCTGTGTCTCAATTTCTCTTCCATATATATTAACATATTGTTTTCCGCGAGCAAATGATAAAATAGCTAAAACCATTAAAGCGAATGTTGTGGTACGAATTCCCCCACCTGATGAGTTTGGAGAAGAACCGATAAACATTAAACCACAGAACATTGTTAAAGTAGCAGTTGAGAAAGCATTCATATCAAACGTTGCAAATCCAGCATTACGAGTACTTAATGAATTGAATGTCGCATAGAAGAATCCTTCAATAAGCCCCTTATCTGCCAAGAAATGATTGTATTCAAAAATGTAGAATCCGATAATTCCAACAATCCATAAAATAATGGTTGTAATCATTGTTAGTTTAGTATAAATTGAGAATTTAAATCGTTGCTTTGTTTTTTTACAGTTGAAGTATTTTTGAATATCTAGAATAACTGGGAATCCCATTGCGCCAAAGAACATTAAAAACATAAGTAAAGTTTGAACAAAATAATCATTTTGGAAAGGAATTAATGACGCTCCTGTAATGTCAAATCCTGAGTTCGTAATCGATGAAACAGTTGTGAAGAATCCTTCAAGCATGGCTATCCAGTAAACGGGGTAATATCCTGCAAAGTAAAAGTAATTTCCGAGTATAAGCATAAAGATAAATTCAATCACTAAGAATGAGATTAAAACCGATTTAACGAGTTTGACAACACCACTTAGATTGATTTGATTTTGATCAGTCATGATAAGTGCTCGTTCCCGAGTTGAAATTTTATGACCAGCTAATAACCAAATAGCTGTTGAAATCATCATAAGTCCAAGTCCTCCAATTTGGAGATTTAATGCAAGAATTAAGATTCCTGGAAGACTAAATGTTTCAACTGTAGAGATAGGTGATAATCCAGTATTGCTAAGTCCACTCGTTGAAACGAAGAGGGCATCGAGAAAGGATATTGACGCTCCTTCTTGAAGACTAAATGGTAGCCAAAGTAAGATGGCAAACCCGACCGTGAATAAGAAATAGTATCCAGCAATTAAACGTGTCGGGGTGGAATGAAGTAGATTTCTAATCTTTTTAAAGATAAACATGGTTGCACTCCCTTTAATAGTTGAAAAGCATAACGAGATATTAATTTATTCAAACATGATTATATCATTAATAAATTTAAAGATGTGTAAAATTTAACAATTATTGCGGTTTAAAACGTTATTATCCATATAAGAAATTGTCATTTTTGCCCATCGTAAAAAATTTAAGGTTTATATCAGCCTGTATGAAGGACGTTGGATAATTTTAAGTCTATTGTGTTTAATGAAGAGCATTAATCTATCTAAATTACTTCTTTGATAATATAATAGTAAGTCGGATGATTTGGTAAGTAAACGACGATTAGATAGTGAAGTTCATCTGTTGGTTTTAAAGTTTCATCTAAATAAATCGGTTCAACAACGGCATATTTGAACATATCCGGTAAGTTAATTTGGTGATGTTTAAGTAAATCAATCATTTTTTCCGATTTTTCAGCTAGACGATTAACAATTTGACGACGTTCTTGTTTGTTTAGACGATCTTCCCACCAAATTTTTGGTTTGATTTTACTTTGTGCTAAATAATCAAGTTTCATGTATGAAAGAACGGTTTGTAACTCTTCGTAAGAGATACTTTCTAAGTAATCGTATAATCGTATAAATAAATCACTTAGTTGATATTTAATCCAAGAATATCGATTTTCCCAATAGGCTCCAAATTGTTGCATGAATGCAAAAGGCGAAGCCTTAAATGGTCCATCTACTAAGTAAGCTATTGTATAATCCATGCGATGTGCATTCCAGTATCGCTCTAAAATTTCTTCTGCTAAATGTATGTTATGGACGTCTTCTTCTGATAATGCATTATTTCGTTTCATTTCATATGGAGCGAATTCATCATATTCATATCCAAATTCATTGGCCTGTTTACGAAGCCCTGTTCCACGTAACATTTTTAAGAAACCAAGTTGTAATTCTTCTGGACGTAAGTCGAAAACATCGTTAAATGATTGTTCGAAACGATCGTAAGGCTCTTCTGGTAATCCGGCGATTAAATCGAGGTGAAGAATAATCTTTTCACCTTCTTTAATACGTAAAATATTTGTTGTCAGTTTATCGAAGTTTTGGCGACGTTTAACTAATTGGTTCGTGAGTTCATAAGTAGATTGAATTCCAATTTCAAAACGGAATAATCCAGCAGGAGCATGCTCATTTAAATAGTCAATTAATTCAGTTGGCATGATATCAGCCGTTATTTCGAATTGGAATTGTGTTCCTGGTAAATGCTCTTCGATGATAAAATTAAACATCTCTAGTGCATATTTTTTATTAATATTGAAGGTACGATCTAAGAATTTGAATGTTTTTGCGCCATTTTTCATTAAATAACGGATTTCATCTTTGACTTTTTCCATATCAAAATAACGAACTTTGTTATCCACAGAAGCTAAACAATATTGACATGAGTAAGGACATCCACGAGACGTTTCAATATATTGAATACGATTTGGTAAGTGTGGGATATCTTCTTCAAAATAAAATGGTGATAATATTTCTTTCGGATCAAGAATTGGTGCAGCTGGGTTTTGCACAGGCTCATTTGTCACCAGATTACGATAGACAATTCCTCGTACCTCTGACACCTCACGTCTTCCGTGTAAAGCTTCCATTAATTCTTTAAATGAGAGCTCACCTTCACCATAAATAATGTAATCAATTGGGCTTCTTGAGAACCAAACATCGAAATCATAAGAAACTTCCGGACCTCCCATGAAGATAGTTAACGTGGGATCTTTTTCTTTTAAAAGCTTAATTAATTGTAACGTTTTTTCTACGTTCCAAATATAAACACTGAATCCAATGATTTTTGGTTTACGTGATAATAAATCTTCAAGAATATTTTCGAGTGTATCTTTCAGTGTATATTCTCTTAGTGTGATATCGAATTCTGGAGCATTTGCTTTTAAATAACGAATGGCTAAGTTAGTATGAATATATTTTGAATTTAGCGTAGTTAATATAATGGACATTATGTAACACCTCATCTTTTTATCCTTTTCATTTTAGCATAAACGAACTTTAGAAACCTATATCTTTTTATAGCCTTTTAAAATGGAGCGGTAGACAAGAATGAAATGATCATTGAAAAATAAAATATTTATGGTTATAAAAGGTATAAAATTCCTTTTTATGTTAATACTGAATCTAGAATGTCTTTAGATGAGGTAGGTGAGATGATGTTAATTTCTATTCAAAACGTATGCAAAAACTATCGAGCAGGTGATATTGAAACAGCTGCTTTAAAAGATATCAATTTAGAAGTTAATAAAGGGGAGTTTGTGGTTGTATTAGGTCCTTCGGGTTCAGGGAAATCAACACTTCTTCATGTTAGTGGAGGTCTTGATGATGTGAATGATGGGACGATTATTGTTAATGGAGAAGAGATTACAAAGATGAAAGGCTCTCAACTAACAAATTTTCGACGAAAAGAATTAGGGTTTATTTTTCAACAGTATAATCTTATGCCAAATATGACTGTGTTTGAGAATGTAGAAGTAGGAGCCCGTTTAAGTCATCATCCATTAGATGTTGAAAAGGTGTTACAAGAAGTGATGCTTGATGATTTATTTAGTCAGTTTCCGTATCAATTATCGGGGGGACAGCAGCAACGGGTGGCAATTGCACGAGCGATTGCTAAAAATCCATCGATTTTATTTTGTGATGAGCCAACTGGGGCATTAGATGAGGAAACAGGTAAAACAGTGCTTGAAGTATTACAGCGTATTAATGAAGAGTTTCAGACGACTATCTTTTTAATTACTCATAATTTAGGAATTGCAGATATGGCAGATAAAGTGGTCCGCATGAAGTCAGGTGAGATTGTTGAAGTTAGACATAATACTCATAAAAAGCGTGCCTCTGAAGTGAGTTGGGCTTAATGTTATCAAAGAATCTATTACGAACTATTCGTCAGAAACCTTTTCAATTCTTATCTATTGTTGCCTTAATTATGATGGCCTCTTTTATTTATGTCGCTTTACAGGGATCAATCTCATCAGTTAGTTATTTCTTAACTGACTATACTCAGAAAATGAATCAGGAAGATTTCTTTGTTGTCTTATCTGCTCCAACAACTAACGATATTAAAGAGATGATTTCAAGGAAGGGGATTAGTGTCTCTGCTTTAGCTGATCAATCCAAAAGTCAGTTAATGAAAGAATATGAATATACGTTAATTGATTATTATGATGATCAATTAGAGATTTTAAGTAATGAGTTTGATGTGACCTTTGAAGGTCGATTTTATCGTGATGTGATAACAGAGGTCAATGGACAAACGTATGATTATCGTGTCATTAAGCAGACTGATTCAGTTAATCTAACGTATATATTAGATGGAGAGTTGCCAATCAAAAACGACGAAGTAGCTATTTTTAAAACGTATGCGGATGCTAATGAATTAAGTATTGGTGATTCAATCTTATTAAATGATAAATCATTTGTCATTTCAGCTTTTGTTGCCGTTCCAGATTATATTTATCCGATTTTTAATTATGACAATCCTTTGTATGAGCCAGCCCGTGAGACGATTGCTATTGTGACAGAAACAGCTTATGAAGCCTTTAATGAAAAGCAATGGGTCTTATATAGTGGTTATTTCAATCATGATGTAGATGACTTAGAATCTGTTGTCTCTCAAATTTCAGATACTCAAGGAGTGTCGTATGCGATGAGCAAAGATATTAATGTTAGAATTAGTACCGTTAATGCTCATTTAAGTAGTAATCAATTATTATCAATGACCTTTACAGGATTATTATTGATGATGTCTGTCATTGTCATTGTGCTAGTCATGAAAAAGAGAATTAATGCAGAACGTGTTCAAATTGGTGTTTTAAAAGCCATAGGATATAGTTCATTTCAGATTGCAGTCAGTTATGTCACCTATCCGCTCCTTGCTACCATCATTGGTAGTTTAATCGGTTTCTTTTTGGGGATAGGTGTAGCAGCTATGTTGACCAATACTTATATGACAAGTTATATTGTTCCATTGATTCGCTTTTATTTTAAGAAAGAGTTAGTGTTAGGCGGTATTATCTATCCGATGATTGTTGTTGGATTTGCAAGTTTTGTAATCTTATTAGTTTTACTTAAAGATGAACCATTGAAGTTAATGAGAGAAAGTAGTTACTTGAAAATTTCAACAGTTTCTAAATGGTTAATGAAGTTTTTAAAGCCATTTGATTTTGAAACAAGATTTAAATATTCATTGGCTTTTAGGAATATTGGAAAAATACTTTCATTGTTTAGTATTGTGCTAGTAGCAAGTAGTTTCCTTGTTTTTTCCTCAATCGCTTTTAAGTCAGTAGAGAATATTGTGGATAAGGCGTTTAAAAACGTTAATTACAGTTATCAAATTAAGTACAACAAGTTAATTAACAAACCATTTACTGAGACAGAAACTCCATTTTTAGAATATATGGTAGAACCGATTTTAGATGAGAAAAATACAGCTTTCTGTTTGTACGGTATCGATCCTTATAACTTTATCAATCCGCTTTATAATGCGGCGGGCGAAGAAATTACCTCTTTGGCGAAAGATGGTGTGATTATTAACGAGTTTATTGCTCGTGCCTATTCATTACAAATAGGTGATGAACTGTCTCTTCAAGTTAAAGGAAAGGTGCTCAGTTATCCGGTGGTTGGGATTGTTAATCACTACAATGGTCCGATGCTCTATACAAGTCTTAATGGCTTAATTAGAAATCTAGATCTTGAAGCGGGTGTTTATAATGGAAAATGGAGTAATGATCGACCGGATAGTGATAAAAACCTTTCTTATATTTTTTCCATCGATGATCTAGCGAGAAATATAGAAGTTGGAATGGACATGATTCAAGTCTCGTTAATGATTATGGTAGTTGTTGCTGTTATTTTGGGTAGCATTATGATGATATTGATTACAACATTTATTATTGATGAAAATCAGAAACAGATTTCGATTCTTAAAGTGATGGGATACTGTGAGAATGAGATTTCGAAAATGGTGTTAACGATCTATTTCCCCTTTGTGATGATAGCTTATTTATTGAGTATTCCCCTAACTAGAGCAGGAGTCGATTATATTATGACGCTGATTGCTTCCGAACTTCCAATGGCAATTCCAACGGATTTTACAATGGCTCAAACTATTATTGGGGGACTTACGGTTATGATGACTTACTTGATTGCCATGAAGTGTTCAAAAGTTCAGCTTGATAAAATTTCATTACATGAGGTTTTAAAGTATTAGTTTGTATTTCATATTCAAAATCTATATGTTTTGTGATATTCTAAAGACAACCTATGTCATAAAAGAAAGGGGTCTTGTAATTCAAATGGAAAAAGTGTTATTTGACCAAGATACGATTACACGTTCATTAAAAAGGATTGCTCATGAAATTTTAGAGAAAAATGATAATTTAAATGATGTTGTTATTATTGGAATCAAGACGCGTGGTTCATATTTAGCTGAACGTCTTGTTCGTTTAATTGAAGTATTTGAAGGTGTTACTGTTCCGTTAGGAGAGTTAGATATTACAAAATATCGAGATGATATTACACGTGAAATGAAAGAAGTTATTGTAAACCAGAGTACAGTACCGATGACATTAAACGGGAAGACTGTTATTTTGGTTGATGATGTTTTATATACAGGACGTACTGTACGTGCCGCTTTAGAAGCAGTACTTGAGTATGGTCGTCCCAAAAACATTCAATTAGCCACGTTAATTGATCGCGGTCATCGTGAATTACCAATTCGCGCGGATTATGTTGGAAAGAACATTCCAACGTCTCAAAAAGAAGTTGTTAACGTTTATTTAACAGAATTAGATAAACAAGATGCTGTTGTTTTATCTAAAGAATAATTAAAAAGGTGCCATAAGGCACCTTTTAATGTATAGTCTATTGAATAAAAAGATTTAAAATACAATATAATGATGTAGAGTAATTTAATAAATTATTGATTTATCGAGTATAAAGGAGGAATCATTGATGCCAGAACTATCCCCTAAGATTGTCGGTCTTATGTCTACTAAATTAGATGATGGGTTAGGTATGTTTGAGTTTTTAATTGGTAGTAATGAGGAAGTATTACTTTCTTATAAATCAGTTCGAGATCGATTAATTGTAACGAATAAGAAATTATTAATTATTGATGTTCAAGGTGTAACTGGTCGTAAGAAAGAGTACATGGTTTTACCTTATTCTAAGTTAACTGGTTTTTCTTGTGAAAGTGCAGGAACCTTTGACATGGATGCGGAACTAAAAGTATGGGCATCTGCTATTAATCAGGTTGAGTTTCAGTTTTTAAAAGGGACTGATATTCGACCACTTGCAAAAGTATTAAACGAACAATTGTGTGGTTGATAATACCACTAGCATTTTAGTGAATAGACGAGTATAATACTTATTAAGATGAAATTATAGAAGGGGTTTAAAAACTATAATTTCACCAATTAAACGTTAGTTTTAAATGAAAAGCACCGAAATGTACTATGTGTCCTGCGGGTGCTTTTTATTTTTGTTGAACGTAAGAATTTTGTAGTATTTTGCGTTTAATTCAATCTGATATCTGTTAGACTAGGATTATGAAGAAAAGTAGGTGAACATATTGGTTGAGAATTATACTGAGCATTTAAATATAAAAGCATTTCAAGATGATTTAATTAATTGGTATTATAAAGTTAAACGTGATTTGCCTTGGCGTATCAATCGTGACCCTTATCGTATTTTAGTATCAGAAATTATGTTACAACAAACACAAGTTGTGACAGTTATTCCTTACTATGAACGGTTTATGAAGCTATTTCCAACGACAAAAGAACTAGCTGAAGCTGATGATCAAACGTTATTAAAAGCATGGGAAGGTCTTGGTTATTACTCGCGTGCTCGCAATCTACGAGAAAGTGCACGAATGATTGAAGAGATGGGAGGATTCCCTACAACTCATGAAGAAATACTTAAGTTAAAAGGGGTTGGACCTTATACGGCAGGTGCTGTTAGCAGTATTGCTTTTGGAATTCCAGCGCCAGCCGTTGATGGAAATGTCTTTCGTGTGATGAGTCGTGTGTGTTGTATTTTTGAAGATATCGCTAAAGCGAAAACGAGAAAGATTTTTGAAGCTGTTGTTTCAGACGTTATTTCTCATGAAGATTCGAGTGCTTTTAATCAAGGATTAATGGAATTAGGAGCAACAATTTGTACAACAAAATCTCCAAAATGTTTAGACTGTCCTGTACAAAAACATTGTCAGGCATTTAAACAGGGAATTGATGATTTATTACCTGTTAAAACAAAAGTAAATGCTCAAACAAAAACAAAACTTGTTGTAGCAATCGTTAAAAATCAACAAGGTGAATATTTAGTGAATAAACGTCCTGAAACGGGATTACTTGCTAATTTCTACGAGTTTTTAAGTTTTGAATATACAGGGCAGAAAGAACCAAGAGAATTTTTGTTAGAAAAGTTATCCCCAATTTGTAAAGAAATCGAGTGCATTGAACCAATCGGAACCTTTACTCATGTGTTTTCTCATCGTATTTGGGAAATGGAAAGTTACTGTGTGAATGTACAAACAGGATATAGTGATGAAATTGCTGAAGATCCAAATCTGTGGATTAATGAGCAAAATCTATATGAATATCCACTAGTTGCTGCTCATCAAAAAATATTAAAGGAATATGAGAAGTAAATTATTTGATTATTCAGGAAAAATATGTTAAATTTATTATGTAATAGATTACTAGGGGTGCCTTACGGCTGAGAGTGCAAATTGCATAACCCTTTGAACCTGAACTAGTTAGGACTAGCGGAGGGAAGTAGACGAGCCTTTTGATGATAAAAGGATATTCTTATACTTTAAATTATGCCGTAAAGCCTCCTGATTATAGGGAGGATTTTTTTATGAGAAATTCACAAACAAAAAAATTAGTAGAGATTAGTATTCTAGTAGCCTTAGCTTTTGTTCTTGATTACTTGGCTAATCTTTTTATGGGATGGTTTTGGCCAAATGGAGGCTCAATTTCTATCTCATTAGTTCCACTCGCCATTATTGCATTCCGTTATGGATGGATTGCAGGATTTACAGGTGGATTTGTGATGGGATTATTGCAATTATTAACGGGTGCTTATATTATTCACCCAGTTCAATTATTATTTGATTATCCATTACCATATGCCGTGTTAGGTTTTGCTGGGTTCTTTGCTTCAAAGGTCAATCACACAACAGGATCAAAACGTATGACTTATATTTGGGTAGCAACTGGTGTTGCTTCACTTGCTAGATTTTTATGTCATGTTATTTCTGGTGTAGTCTTCTTCTCTGAATATGCAGGATCTCAAAATCCATGGGTGTATTCAATTGTTTATAATGCTCCTTATATTATTGCTTCATATATTGTGAGTGCATTACTGTTAACGATCTTATATCAAGGATACTCTTCACAGTTAGTATTAAAAGATTCAGTGAATCAAACTGTTAAGACGATTTAATAAAAAATCCGACAAATTTGTCGGATTTTTTTGTGCACTTTAGAGCTCTGCCTAAATATAATATAAATATGGTATAATATAGGAGAAATTATAATTATAAGGGGGAGTTAGAATGCAAGAGTTTAGTATATTTATTGCGCCGTTGTTGTTTATGTTCTTTGGCCTTGTGACTTATCTTGAATCTGATTTACCGCATCGAAGGCTTGGTTATCGTGTGTTATCAGTTAAACAAACAGTTGAGACATGGCGAGTATCTAATAAGTTTGCCGCAAAGTTATTATTGATTGTTGGTGGTATCTTATTAGTTATTGGTGTGTTTTTAAACTCTTATTTTAGAACATTAGCTATTTGGGAATTAATCATCATAAATTTAGTTGAGATTATTGTTATGGCGCTATTAGTTGTAGGATTGACAGAATGGCGTGTTCATATGTCATTTGATAAAGAAGGTAATCGTAAGTAATTATGAACGAACAATTTAAAAACTTAAGGCCTACGTTTAATTAATTGTTAATTAAGCGTAGGCCTTTTTTTATTTAGATGAATTGTTTTTCATTACGAAGTCATATCCTTTTAAGAAGAGATATGTCAAAACTGATACGACGGAAAGTAAGATAACGAGATTGCTAGCAATATAGGTAAGTGCTTGTAATGGCGTATTCACTGATTCTACTGGCATATAATATTCTCCTCCTTTACAATTCAGTATAAGTAAACAGATGATCATTCATACATCTGCCTGATATTTTTCTCATTTTACTAAATAAAATAGCTTAAAAATAAGGAAGAATTCTGTTGTTTCTGTATTTTATTTGGTGGATTTCGGTGTGTTTTTGTAGTATTCTATGGATATTGAGACATAGGAGGTTTGAAGATGGATATTAAGGTTGCATTTTTTGATGTAGATGGGACAATTGTGGATAATCATTCAAAGAAAAATCAGTCGTCTGATATGGAGTTAGTGCCAGCTTCAGCGGTTGAGGCAATTCGTTTATTAAAAGAGAATGGAATTACACCATTTATTGCAACAGGACGTTCACCATTCATGATTGAGGAATTATTAAAGGGACTAGAGATTGATAGTTTTATTTGTACAAATGGTCAGTATGCAGTGATGAATGGCCGTGTCATGTATGAAGCGCCATATAGTCAAGCGTTATTAGATGAAATTGTAGCAGTGGCAAAAGAAAATCATGTGCCATTACTATGGATGCCAACTCATCATTATGTGTTATCCGGGGAAAATCAAGAAGTATTACTCGAGGCACTTGATAATATGAATTTACCTTATCCAATCATTGAAACAAATTTAGAGAAACCGGATTATAAAATTTATCAAATGGTAGCGGGAGTAACAAAGGAAAATGAACATATCTTTGAACCGATTGAGGAGGTTCGTATTGTTCGCTGGCAACCAAATGGAATTGACTTATTACCAAATGTTGGATCAAAAGCAACAGCCATTGAAGTTATTTTAGACAAATTAGGATTAAAACCGGAGAATGCGGTTGCTTTTGGAGATGGATTAAACGATATTGAAATGTTACAAACAGTTGGGTGTGGAGTTGCAATGGGAAATGCCCATGAAGAATTAAAAAAACATGCCGATTATGTGGCAAAACCAGTGTATGAAGATGGAGTCTATCACGCTTGTAAAGATTTAGGGTTAATTTAATAGGAAAGCCACTGACGTTTTTATTTCAGTGGCCCTTTATATTAAAACTCAAAAAAATCCATATGAAGATGAAATGAAGACGATTGTTTATTGATTTGGGAACGTGGAATGGAATTAGCAGAGTATCCGTATTAGTAAGTTTAGTTTTCTACAGTAATTCGTCATTATCCACATAATTTCTACAAACTATTTTTGTATGATAGATGAGTGTTAAATTTAATACTAGGCAAATACTCGTTGCCTTTATTTATATTGGGAGAGTATGTTTAAACCATCACTATAAAAAAGCTGTTATCCGATAGGATAACAGCTTTTTTATTATTTATTTTAAATGTTCAATAACGTCTAATAATGAATCTACGATTTTTAGTGTTTTAGTGGCGAATTCTTCTTCTGGATATTTCATATCTGGTACACAGATGACATCGATATTTCCAGCATAAGCAGCTGTGATCCCAGCCTCACTATCTTCTAAAACTAAGGCTTCTTCTGTTGTAACGCCTAATTTTTTACAAGCAGTTAAGAAGATTTCTGGATTTGGTTTTCCACAAGTGACTTCATCTCCGCAGATTGTATCATCAAAATAATGACGAATGTTAGCTACTTGTAAGATCATATCAGCACGTGCACGAGAACTACTTGTGGCAACAATTGTTTTATATCCATTTTCTTTTAAGAATGTTAATAATTCAATGATTCCTGTTTTAAGTGGCACATTTTGTTGTAGTCGACTATCTAAAGATACATGAACATCGTCCCAAACTTCAGTGATTGGGAAGTCTTTTCCGTAGTGATCGATAAATACTTGATAGACACTTTGTTTATTTTTGCCTAAACAACGACGATACATATTTTCATCAAAGTTATACTCTAATTGTTCTAGTTTACGACAGTATTCTTCGTAAGTGACTCGTTCACTATCAATCATTAATCCATCCATATCAAAAATAATAGCTTTTTTCATTTCTATCCCTCATCTTAATTCAAAGTATGTTTGCATTATAGCAACCTAAACGATAGAAAGCAATCTTTTGAGTTTAATTATAAAATCCACATAATTTCTCCATAGTCTTTTCATATAATAAGGTAGATTGTCTTAGCCGAGAAAGGGAGTGAGGATATGGACGATAGTCCGAAGAGGTTTAAGGATAATGATGAGGGCCCATATCCTCTGACCTTTTACTTTTAACTATTAGTAGATTGTGTGGATATGGTAGCCCAGTATGAAAGGGTGGAACCATGTTAGTCGAAATCAAAAAATTAATTGAGAGAAATAAACTTTTAGAACTAAGTGAATATTTACAAGAAATGAATGCTGTGGATATTGCAACAAATATGACTGAACTTGATGATCGTGATTTAGTTTTATTATTCCGTATTTTGTCTAAGGATTTATCAGCAGAAGTATTCTCTTATTTAAACAAGGAGCTTCAACAACGTATTATTGAATCCATTAATGATCGAGAAGTCATGCAAATTGTGGATAAGTTATTTTTAGATGATACTGTTGATTTTATTGAAGAAATGCCTGCTAATATTGTTAAAAAGGTTCTTCGTAATGCGTCACCTAAAAAGCGTGAACTCATTAATCAATTTTTAAATTATCAAGATGATTCTGCTGGTTCAATGATGACCATTGAATTTGTTGATCTTAAGGAAGAAATGACAGTTAAAGAAGCGATTGAACATACTCGCAAAACAGGAATGAATAAAGAGACGATTGAAACGTGCTTTATTATTGATAAAGAGCGTCACCTAAAGGGGACACTCGGATTAAGAGAATTAATTTTGAACGATGAATCTTGCTCTGTTCATGAATTAATGGAGACGAATGTGATCTCAGTTAAAACAAATGAGGATCAAGAACAGGTGGCGCCCTTATTTAAAACATATGATTTAGTTTCGATGCCGGTTGTGGATAAGGAAAATCGTTTAGTTGGAATCATTACGATTGATGATGTCGTTGATATTATTGAACAAGAAAATACAGAAGATTTTCAAAAAATGGCTGCTATGGAACCGAATGAAGAACCTTATTTAAAAACGCCAATCTTCTCACTAGCAAAGCACCGAATTATTTGGCTACTTGTGTTAATGATTTCAGCAACGGTTACAGGTCGTATCATTCAAGGATTTGAGGAAGTCATTCAATCAGTTGTTATTTTAGCGTCATTTATTCCTATGTTAATGGATACAGGAGGAAATGCCGGGTCTCAATCATCAACTTTAATTATCAGAGGATTAGCTCTAGGCGAAATTACAACAAATGATTACTTGAAAATCATGTTTAAGGAGCTTCGAGTTGGATTTATTGTAGCAATTGTTTTAGCTTTTGTTAACTTCTTAAGAATCATCTTATTTGAGAGAGTGGATATGATGGTGGCTTTAACGGTTTGTGGAAGTCTGTTCTGTACTGTCATTATTGCTAAAGTGGTCGGAGGTCTTTTACCGATTATCGCAAAGAAATTGAAATTCGATCCAGCTATTATGGCGAGTCCATTGATTACAACTATCGTCGATGCTTTTGCATTATTCATCTACTTTATGTTAGCTCAATTATTACTTGGAATTTAATAAAAAATGGCCCTAGAGGCCTTTTTTATTTGATAAGCTATGTAAATTATAGATAGAATAGTCATAGAATGGAGTTGAACAAAATGTATCGTATTTTAATTGTTGATGATGAGGTAAAAATCTGTGAGTTTATTCAAGCTTGTTTGGATAATGAGGGGTATGAAACACAGGTTGCTTATACAGGAAAGGATGCTGTTCATTATTTTCAAACGATGACATTTGATTTAATTATTTTAGATCGAATGCTTCCAGATATAAATGGAGAAGATGTATGTCGCATGATTCGTGAAACATCAGATATTCCAATCATTATGCTCACAGCTAAGATTGAGGAAGAGGACCGTATTGAAGGATTTCATTTAGGGTGTGATGATTATGTGTGTAAGCCATTCAATATCATGGAGCTTTTATTACGAGTGAAAGCTATCTTAAAGCGTATTCCATCGACTCGAATCATTGAGTATGGTCATGAGTTTCAGTTGAATATAGATTCTCATCAATTAAAAATTAGAGGAAAAGAAGTTCCGCTAACCAATACCGAATATAAATTATTACTGACTTTAAGTTCAAATCCTACTCGGATTTATACAAGAGAAGAATTATTAGCCTGTGTCATTGAAGGATATTATGAGAAATATGACCGTGTGATTGATAGTCATATCAAAAATCTTCGTCAAAAGATTGAACTAGATTCATCTCATCCACAGATGATTAAAACGGTTTATGGAGTGGGGTATCGATTTGGACTACAAAAATAAAAGTTTATCGATTAATCAAAATTTAATGATGACTTTTTCCATTATCATAGTACTGACGATGCTTGCTATTTATTTATTCGTGACGAATATCTTTCAAAAAGCGTTTGAGCAATATGTGGATGAATCTAATCAAGTTGAGTTTGAACATCTTATTCAATTTGATTTAAATAATATTTATATTGATGATTGGGACTTACAATTAATTAAAGACCTAGGGGTCGATGCCATTCGTAAAGGAATTGTTCTTCAAGTTTATGATGATCAAGGTCATGATGTGTGGGATGTCTTTCAAGATGAAAAGGTCTTATCTGATTACACCTTAAATGAAATCAGTAAGAATATGCAAAGTATTGATAAAGGTTGGAAGGATACGATTGAGGATTATAAAGTTCCTATTATTCATCCACAACAAGGGAAAGTGGGGATGGCTCACGTTTCTCGCTATGCCTCAACGTATTATATGGACAATGATATTGAACTCTTTAACTCGGTCAATAAAATGATTTTATTTATTGGTGTGATTTCAATTGGAAGTGTTATAGTCTTATCGGCCTTTATCGCTAAATCGATTTCTAATCCGATTGCTAAAGTGTCCAAGATGGCCAAGGAGTTATCAACAGGCCAAAATAAAAAGGAGCTTGGTTATAAAAGTCATCTTAAAGAAGTCGACGAACTCATTTTTTCGATTAATAAATTAGCTATAGCACTTAATGAACAAGAAAGGTTAAGAAAGCAGCTAACAACTGATATTGCTCATGAATTGAGAACACCACTCACAACAATTAAAGGTCATTTAGATTTAATTATCGTTGGGATTTGGGAACCAACTCCACAACGCTTGCAAAGTATTAGTGAGGAAGTCACTAGAATTAGCCAACTTGTTGATGAACTTCGTAAGCTTGCTAAGTTTGATCAGGAACAAGTAAAGTTAAACAAAGAAGACATTTTAATCACTGAATTTTTAGAACCAATTATTTATAACTTTCAAGCCCAGGCATATGATAAAAAGATTAGGATTGAAATGAACCTAATCGAAACGATGATTAAAATTGATGTCAAAAAATTTTCTCAAGTAATGATTAATTTATTATCGAATGCAATCAAATATACACCAGAAGGTGGAATTGTTTGTGTTTATAATGACATGACAGATCATGAAGTTAAAATCTTCGTTTCAGATAATGGAGTTGGAATTCCAGAAGCTGACTTAAATCATATCTTTGAACGATTTTATCGTGTGGATAAGTCGCGCCATAAAGAAACAGGAGGAATTGGTGTTGGTTTAACGATTGCCAAGTCCATCGTTGAATCCCATGGTGGAACGATAGAAGTGAGAAGTCAATTAAATGAAGGGAGTACATTTATTATCACACTATTTAGATAGTAAAAGATTATTTATTCCGAAGATACTAAAATTTTAAAAATTATACATAAAGAAAACCCTGATAAAAGAGCGATAAGTCAGTTCATTTTATCAGGGTTTTTTAATCATTAATTTCTCTTGAATTTTAGCATGCTCCTTTTAATTTTCTAATTTTGAAAATATTTGCTCCGAACCAGTAAGGGATGAATTGACCATCTTTAAGTAGCTTTATCAGTTCATCTTCTTTAACCCATTTAGCATCGACTACTTCTTCCGGTTGGAGTGTGATATCTTTAAGATCAATCTCTTGTTCAATGAACCAATAATCATCAAATCCTTGGTCAAAGTTGATCGTAAAATGAGGACGTAAGCCATCAAGATTAATCTCAATTCCTAGTTCTTCTTTGACTTCGCGGATGGCTGCCATGCGACTATCCTCATCTTGTAGTGCTGAACCTGCTGCAGAAATATCCCATATTCCCGGCCAACCAATTTTATCAGGATGACGTCTTTGAATTAAGAGTTCATTTTTACTGTTAAAAATGCAGACATGGATAACGAGATGATAATCACCTGATTGCATCTCATCACCTCGACGGTAAATTCGCCCTGTTTTATTTCTGTTTTCATCATAAATGTCCCAGTATTCAATCATCGTTTAATCCCTCACTTTATTTCAAATATTACATTTCTTTTTCAATTTTATAGTGTACATATTTTAATACGATTAAGTTTACAAATAGAATTGCTATTGTGTTTATTTCGTCATTTATTTCTATTTTTTCAATATGGTGCTCTTCATTATTTATTAATCTTGATAGAAATGCACTCCTTTTTAACAGGTCAATCAAAAATCTAAAGTTAACTTTACTATTTGTAGTATGTCATTTATTAATTATTGTTTTTATCGTATAGTAGATTTGTCTTTCTTCGTTACTATGTTTGGAATATTTTTCTTAAAATGTGAAGAAGGTCTCATTTTTATGATACAATATTTTACGTCCTTGTTTAGGAAAACAAATGAAAGTTTATATTTATAGCATTACGCTTAAAGTTTTAAATAATTATCAACTGATGCGTATATAAAAAGGAGGGGCTTTTCTTCTATGGAACAACAATTTATGAATGATTTATATAAGCAAATTGCGAAACAATTAAATATTACAACGAACCAAATTAATGCAGTACTTAAATTATTAGAAGAGGGATCGACGGTTCCATTCATTGCTCGTTATCGTAAAGAGGTAACAGGGGCCCTTGATGAAGAACAAATCCGTGAAATTTCTAAAACGTATGAGTACGGGGTAAACTTACAACAACGTAAAGATGATGTCATTCGTTTAATTGATGAAAAAGGGATGTTAACACCTGAATTAAAGAAACAAATTTTAAAAGCAGAGAAGTTAACAGAAATTGAGGATCTATACCGTCCGTTTAAAGAGAAGAAAAAAACGCGTGCAACGATGGCGAAAGCAAAAGGGTTAGAGCCATTAGCACACTATTTATTAACATATCCAGCAAGCGGTGTTGAAGCTGAGGCTGAAAAATATATCAATGAAGAAATTAAAAGCGTTGATGAGGCTTTACAAGGGGCACGTGATATTATTGCTGAAATTATTGCCGATAACGCTGATTATCGTAAATGGATTCGTGAGTATATGACGAAAAAAGGTGAGATTCAATCGAAAGTACGCGATGAATCATTAGATGAGCGTAAAGTTTATGAACAATATTATGATTACAGTGAACCCATCTCACGTATTGTTCCTCACCGTATTTTAGCGATGAACCGTGGAGAATCAGAGAAAATTTTACGTATCTCTATTTTAGATGATGCAGAAGGGGTACATCGTTACTTAGTAAAAGAAGTGATTCCTGTTCGCGAAGTGACAGAATCAACAAAACAAGTGAAATTAGCGATTGAAGATGCTTATAAGCGTTTAATTAAACCATCGATTGAACGTGAAATTCGTGCCAATTTAAAAGAAGTGGCTGAAAACCAAGCGATTCATATCTTCTCAGAAAACGTGCGCCAATTATTATTACAACCACCAATGAAAGGAAAAGTGGTTTTAGGAGTGGACCCTGCATTCCGTACCGGATGTAAATTAGCTGTTGTTGATGAAACAGGAAAAGTTTTAGATATTGATGTGATTTATCCACATGAAAAATCTAAAGGTTCAACGGCTGATCCAAAGTTAGTGGCGGCAGCTCGTGCGAAGGTCATTGATAAAATTAATAAGTATCAAGTTGAGATTGTTTCTATCGGAAATGGAACAGCTTCACGCGAGACAGAAAGCTTTATCGTTGATGTTTTGAAAGAAATTAAACATCCAATTTATTATATTATTACAAATGAAGCGGGGGCATCGGTTTATTCTGCTTCAGAATTGGCACGAAAAGAGTTTCCTGATTTACAGGTCGAAGAACGTTCAGCGGTATCGATCGCACGTCGTTTACAAGATCCATTAGCCGAACTTGTTAAGATTGATCCAAAATCAATTGGGGTTGGACAGTATCAGCATGATGTGACGCAATCAAAATTAAATGATTCGTTAAACTTCGTCGTTGAAACAACGGTTAACCAGGTAGGGGTTAATGTTAATACGGCATCACCTGCGTTATTAAAATATGTAGCGGGACTTTCAGCAACTATCGCGAATAATATTGTTAAACACCGTGATGAGGTTGGGAAGTTTACAAAGCGTGAAGAATTAAAGAAAGTAGCTCGTTTAGGGGCGAAAACGTATGAGCAAGCGATTGGATTCTTACGTATCATTGATGGAGTGAATCCACTTGATAAAACAGGAATTCACCCTGAAAGTTATAAAGTAGCAGAACAAGTGCTTGAAACGTTAGGATTTACGAAAGATGATTTAGGAACTCCTGCATTAAAGTCTGCGGTTGAGAAAGCAGATCGTCAGGATTTAGTTCAAACATTAGGAGTAGGGGAGCATACATTAAATGATATTTTAGATGCATTCGTCGCACCAAACCGTGATCCTCGTGATGATATTGAAGCACCACTTTTACGCTCTGATGTTTTAAAATTAGAAGATTTAAAACCAGGAATGGAATTACAAGGAACAGTGCGTAACGTCGTAGACTTTGGAGTCTTTGTTGACTGTGGAGTAAAAGAAGATGGACTCGTTCACTTATCAAAAATGCGCAAGCAATTCGTTAAACATCCAATGGATGTTGTTTCAGTTGGAGATATCGTTAAAGTGTGGGTAGACTCAGTCGATTTACAACGTAAACGATTAGCTCTGACTATGATTGCTCCAGAAGCACAATAATATTTTTAGATAAACAAAGAGGGACTATGTCTAACTAGACGTAATCCCTCTTTGTTTATTTACTGCACCTTGGCTTTAGATTAATTCGAATTATTTTTGATATAAATTTTTAAACATTTAATCAATAGAATGAGTGCATAAATAACTAAGAAGTAACTAATCAAGTTTAATAGATTAGGTAATCTAAATAAGATGGAAGAAAAGAAACTCATCATAAAGTTTGTTTCTCCTACTATTTCCATGTTATTCTGCTCCTTTCTTTAGGCGTAGTATACTATATATGGTAAAAAATGTTACAATATCGATGTAACGGTAAGGTGATTTTTAATCATGAGAGGAGAGTTTGATGAGTTATTTTAACTTCATTGCTTCAGATTATGAAATGCCAGGTGTAGATAATACAGATAAGCATCGAATGACGGTTAAAGAAGCAGTTGATAGAGGGCTGATGACGAATGAATATGATTTACCCTTAGATTCAGAAGTTTTAATCTATGAAACAGAGGAAGAGTTTGATGAGCTCATGATCCATTCTAGTGATTTTATTAATGATAAAGTAGTTCGCACTCATACGAAAAAATCTTATCTGAATGATGTTCATTTAGGGTCATGTAAGTGTCACTATGAGGCCTTACTTTGTTATCTTTATGAAAATATGAAGCCTGGAACAACAGTGGAGCTTTGGAAGATTTGAGTGAGCGAACCTGAAAAGCCGATTGTAAAAACTATCAATTTACAAGATCTTACGATTCAACATCTGGATACCATGCTAAAACATCAAAATAAAACGAGTGCCTTATTTATAAAGAACTAAAAACAGATAATAGTTATTATCGAGTATAAGTACAATAGATGAAAGTTTTTTATCTTTATTATATCTCTCATAATTTTGACCAAAGAATCCAGCGTTCTTTTTTATTCACCAATTGTAATATTAAGTTCGAACATGACAGGATTAGTGTATTACACTAATGCTATGAAATGTTTGGATGTTAAAAAGGTGTTATACCTATTTATATATAGGGAATTGTGGATAATATTGAAATACCGATGAATAATTTGGTATATATATTTACTAAAGTTGAAATAAATAATACAATAGGTCTATAAAAAGAACCCGAAAGGATGTTACGATCATGTCAAAAGTATTAGCCAAAGTTAAAGATTATGCTATCACTGAAGAAATGTTAAATGAAACAGTTGAGGCATTACGTACTCAACAAAATATTAATATTACATCAGAAGAACAAAAACAAGATTTATTAGACGAATTAATTGCACGCCAATTAGTTGTTGAAGATGCAATTGAGTCAGGATTAACACAAACAGAAGAATTCCAAAAATTATATCGTGAATTTGTTTTCCAACACAGCATTGGACAAATGTTTAAAACAATCAATGTAACAGATGAAGAATGTGAAGCATACTACAACGAAAATAAAGAACAATTCAAAGAAGAAATGATTCGTGCGGCTCATATCTTAGTTGAAGAAGAGGAGCAAGCTAATGAATTATTAGCAGCAATCGAAGGTGGAGCAGACTTCCATGAATTAGCAAGCGCAAACTCTAAATGTCCATCTGGATCACGTGGTGGAGATTTAGGAGATTTCGGTCGTGGACAAATGGTTCCTGAATTCGAGCAAGCAGCATTCGCTTTAAATATCGGAGAAATCTCAGGAGTGGTTAAAACACAATTCGGTTACCACTTAATCAAATTATTAGATAAAAAAGATGTTGTTCCATTCACTGATGTAAAAGGTCAAATTCAACAATACTTAACATCTAAAAAACAAAACGAAATGTACTCTAACTTCACTCAAGGATTAAAATCTAAATATACAGTAGAAAAAGCTTAAAAAAGTATTTACTTTGTTTTTCAAACTATTTATAATAATACTATAGTTAGATGAAGGAGGAAGTTAAAATGGTATTTGATCGCGTTAAAGAAATTATTGTAGATGAATTAAGTGTGGATGAGGCAGCAGTATCAATTGAATCAACGTTAGAAGATTTAGGAGCTGACTCATTAGACGCTGTAGAATTAATCATGGCATTAGAAGAAGAATACGATTTAGAAATCGCTGAAGAAGATGCAAAATCAATGAAAAGCGTAAAAAATATCGTTGAATATATCGAAAGCCATCAATAATTTGAGCTTAACTAGGAGAGTGATTAAACCCATTCTCCTAGTTTTTTAAACAAAATAAAAAAACGGTCATAATTCATTTAATTTCGCTCAATCTAAATTTATAGATGATATAATGTAAGCGGTTGTGTTTTACTTGGAAATATAAAAAAATATGAGCGATTTCGCTTGACTTTAAATTAGGAGGTGCAAGGGTGGAACGTTCAAGAAAAGTAGTTAATGATCTATTAACAGATGTTTTTAACCAAATTTTAATTTTAGAAGAACGTAACTTAACTGAGCACGATGCGGTCGATGTGACAATGACAGAGATTCATGTTATTGAAGCGATTCGTAAGTGTGAACCAGCCACAATGGGGACAGTTTCTAAACGTTTAATGATTACGATGGGAACTTTGACAACTTCAGTTAACCGTTTAGTTGAAAAAGGTTATGTCACACGTAAGCGTGATGTCAATGATCGTCGTGTTGTTTTACTAGATTTAACTGAAAAAGGGCAAAAGGTTTTTGAAATTCATGAAGAATTCCATGAGGAATTAGTCAACGCGGCGTTAAAAGATTTAGAATTCCGTGAAGATTTAGTTCAAGCCTTAGAGAGTATTTATCGTTTCTTTAAAAAATTACAAGAAAAGCATCAATAACGCTTTTATTGGCGAATTAAGTAAGATAATTACAAAAAATTCATAAGGAATCAATTTCAATTATATGGTTTAATAGTCATATAAGAGGAGTTGATTTTTTTTTATGTTTAAATCAGTTATATCAAAAACGCTAGTCATTGCCAGTTTATTAGTGGGGGGCTTCTTATTGAAAGTAAGTGCCGCCCCAATAGCAGAGGACGTTAATTTATATAATCATTATAATTTATTTTATGGTCTCAATCATGAGGATCTATTATTTATGCTTCATCATGGGTATGGATTTAAGACTAATCACGTGTTAACCGCTTCAGATGTTGACTTAAATCTTGTCAGTGATTATGCGCTACTTGTTAATTTAACGACCAATGAGGTTATCTATGAGAAAAATGCTTACCAAAGAACTTACCCAGCTTCATTGACGAAGATGATGACCGTATTAGTGGGTATCGAACATAGACTAGATGGACCGATTACTATTGATATCGATTATAATACGCTTGCAGAAGAGGGAGCCGCGATTGCAGGATTCGTAAATGGAGAAAGCGTCTCGTATGACGATTTATTATATGGAACGATGCTACCTTCTGGAGCAGACGCGGCACTTATGATTGCAAAAGTAGTCGCTGGTTCAGAGGAAGGATTCGTCGCGCTGATGAACGAGAAAGCTCAAGAATTGGGAATGGAAGATACTCATTTCACAAATGTCGTAGGCCTTCATGACGATAATCATTACTCAACACCATTGGACTTAGCTATTTTAGAGAAAGTCGCTTTAAAGAATGATGAGTTTAGAGAAATTTTTTCTGCTAAATCCTATACAACTACAAGTTCGAGCCGATTAACTTTTACGAGTCGTATGTTTGATCGTATGGGGGATCCAGTTTTTGATGGAGGAGAAGTCTTAGGTGGAAAAACAGGTTATACGGAAGAAGCTGGGCTATGTTTAGCTAGCTATGCTACGGATGGCAAGAACGAATATGCATTAGTGACAACACATGCTAATGGGAGTCCGTATACACCACAATATCACGTGCTGGATGCGTTAGAAGGTTATGATTATTTTTTGAATTAGAGAATCAATTGATTAAATAGCCCCTATATACCCGTAACCTTAGTCGTGAGTAGTTCAAAAGTCAGGACTTTATCCACAAGCAGAAGATTGTATCAAAGAAATTACAAATGATTTAAAGAGCATAAGTGATATAATCCCCTTGTTATATCACTTATGCTCTTTTTAAAGTGGTAATGTTGTTCATAATGTAACAAAATTAAGAATAATTATTGAGAAAAATTGTAAGACTAAGGGTAGATTAAAGAGGGAATGATATTATGAATTTAAAAAAGAAGGTAGCTCATCAACCATTTTCATGTGAATTAGAAGGAGCAACAACAGCAGTGATTTTTATTCATGGGATTTTAGAAGGACCGTATCAATTTCATGGATTAGCTGAAAAGATTTTAGATCAAGGAATGTCATCTTTCGGAATTTTACTCCCTGGACATGGTGGCAGTGCACGAGAGTTTGCTAAAAGTCATCGTAAGCAGTGGATAAAGTACGTTAACTGCCAGATTGAAGAGATTTCAAAGAAATATCCACAGATTATTCTTGTGGGACATTCAATGGGGACGTTATTATCATTATTAGTATGTGAAAAGCATGAGGCTGTCGTTGGGGTTGTCTGTTTGGCAACTCCGTTATCGGTTAAGGTTAGCTTAAAAGGATTTGTTTGTTCACTTAAGGTATTAACAGGACATTATAGTCAAGATGATGAATATGTATTAGCCAGTTATCGGGCTTGGAGTATTTCAAAAGGAACGTGGGGGGATTATCTTAAATGGATTCCAAGATATTTAGATTTATTCCACTTAATATATGAGACGAAAAAACAATTACCTATGATTAAAAAGCCGTTATTATTCATTCACTGTCAATGTGATGAATTTGTTAGAAATAGAACAACGAAAATTTTGAAAAAGAAATTAACGGGCGATAATTATGAATTGATTGAACTTTGTAAATCAGGACATTTCTATTATAGAGGAGATGAAAGTCAAACATTAGAACAAGCCATTCTTAAGTTTGTAACACAGTTTAAAGTTGATAACTAAATACAAAAGGCGTCGTTTTTAAAAACGACGCCTTTTGTATGTGATTAGTTAATGCCTACAACGCTGAATAAACTATAGGGATGCTTTTTATTTTCAACTGGTTTATAACTTGAATAGAATTTACGTCCACTAACTTCTTTTAGTCCTGCTTCTGTTAAGGCACTAACCATTTCATTAATCGTAAATCCATGGTGTCCCTCAAAGTTTTCATGCTCACGATGAAATTCCCCGTTATCAGGAAGTAAATCGACAATAATCAGCTTTCCATTTGTTTTTAAATAGCTAACTAATTTCTTAATGACCGATTGAAAATCTTTGATATGATGCATCACCATGGAACTATAGATGATATCAAATTTTCGATCAAAGTCTGATTCTAAGATATCCCCTGTATAAGTTTGTATATTAGTTATATTTTGGTCGACTAGTTTTTGTTCAAGCTCTTTAATCATTTTGCTAGAGCTATCCACCATTAACCCTTCTGAAATTTTCTTTTTTAGATTTAAGGAGATTAGACCTGTTCCACATCCGAATTCCATCACTTCAAGCGGTCCATGACCGATATAACTTTCAATTTCAATACTCACTGCTTGAGCACGCTTGATGCGGATATCGGTATCCAAAGTTGATGCTAGTTGGTTGAAATCCAAATTCACCACTCCCTTTTGAAACAATTTAAGCATTTAGCGATAATAGTATTATTTTATCATATTTCAAGCTATTTGACATGTTTTCTAATAGAATACCACTCTACATTAATTGACATATATTTACACTATCTGTAAAACATAAAAGATACAAATGAGAAGTTGTATGAGTGATTGCTCTATATTAGGATATCAGTTAGTTAATTTTTGATAAATGTTTACTTAATTTAGATGAACGATTCAGGAATAAACCAATGATTTATTAGCGATAGGGTGTCTATACTCACGATCATCTATTGAATAAAACTATCACAAAAATTAAGCATTATTAAAGTAAGTGATTAATAATATGTTGTATAAGAAGTAGAAATCTTTATTAAAGTTGTTTAATAAGCTTAAACCTGGTGTAGCCAATGTACGCTATTCATCTGTTTCTGTATAGACGATATTAGTAAAAAGATGGTAAACTTAACATCAGAACAAGTTGGATTAAAGGTTAGGTGAGGAGTAGCAATCATCTTTCCACTTGTGTGATGTATCGGAATTTTATTGTTAAAAAAAGGGAGACGTTGAAAAATGTTAAAGAGGAAGACAATCAAACAAATAGTTGTAGAAGGGGTAGGTGCCATTTGGTTCTTTCTAGCGCTCGTATCAACAATTGTTTTGATCGTATTAAATTGTACTCCAATTTATCAATATGTGATTGATAAGTATCAATTATCGCTAATCACAGGTCTATCAGCAGAAAAGTTAATGTTAAACTATAAAAGTATTATTTCTTACTTACAAAGGCCAAGCGGAGGTTATTTAGAATTACCAGATTTCGTAATGAGTGAAGCGGGAATGATTCATTTCGCAGATGTTAAAAATATTTTTCTAGCTTTATATATCATTGTATTATTATTTATTGTTGCCCTGGGAATCTTTATTGTTATGAAGCATCAGCATAAAGATAAATGTATTTTATCAATTTTCAATCAAGGAGCTAATCTAGTCTTCATTGTTTTTGGAGTATTAATTTGTTTAATTACGTTTAATTTCTCTAATACATTTACAATGTTCCATAAGATTTTTTTTAGAAATGATTACTGGGTATTTGATTATCGAACAGATCCTGTTATCCTAGCATTACCAGAACAATTGTTTATGCTGTTAAGTATCATTATTATTGTCTTTTTATTTGTAGTCTGTGGATTAATTAAATATACTTATTATAAAATGAAAAAGTCTAACAACTAGTTAGACTTTTTTTATCAATTCATCAAATTTATATATTAGATGGCAAACACCTACATACACTATAATAACAATAAATGTGAGGTGTTAGTAATGATATTTCGAGGGCGGCAGTTGTTTAGATTAAAGGTTGGATTAGTGCTAGCAGGTGGAGGGGCTAAAGGAGCTTATCAAGCGGGGGTAATTCGTGCATTATGGGATTTAGACTTAATTGATAATATTGATGTCGTATCAGGCGTGTCTATTGGAACATTAAATGCTCTTTGTTTATGCATGAAAAATCGCGATTTGATTGATCAAAGTTGGAAGTCGCTCTCTTATTCAAAAATTGTAACCCAAGGGGATGGACTTAAAATTAGTGATATTGGTGATTTGATTAAAAAAATTACAATTCATAAGGGAGAGCCAATTGTTGATAGTATTGATTTAGGTGCATTAGGCCTTATCTCTCAAAAAGGAATTCGGGATTATATTAAGGAATTTGTTGATGTTGGCATCTTACATAAAACAAATATCGATGTATATAGCTGTGCTTATAATGTGACAGATGGGCATCCAGAATATTTCCGATTAAATGATTATTCTGAAGAGGAGATTATTGATATTACGCTCGGTTCATGTGCAGTTCCGTATATTTTTCCACCTGTTTCGTTCAAGGGCAAGCAATATGCTGATGGAGGAATTAATAATCCACTTTATGCTTCTGCAAATGCTGATAATGTTCCTATTTCTCCATTAATGAATCATGATTTGGATTTAATTATTGTTGTTCACTTAACCTATACTGATCAAGTTGATAAGCGTTTATATCAACAGTTTAATATTATAGAAATCTATCCATCATCATCACTTGAGTTAATTAATGGATCGGGAACATTGAATTTTAATCAAGCCTCTATCACTGAAAAGATTCAAACAGGGTACCGAGATGCTTTAGTTTCTTTAACACCTATGTTAATTGCTAATTTAAAAGGGAAAAGTATGAGTCCTTATATTCGCCATCATATGAAATGGAATGATCAGTTTTTAAAAAAATATCGAAAGTAAAAGGACAGACTCAATTTTAATCTGTCCTTTTATTATTATTTAGTTTCTAATTGCTTAAAGATTTCGGCATATTTTATATTTGGTGGGAATTTCTTTGCAACAGCGTATCCATCAATGATTAATTTAGCATTATACATATAATTTGAGATATCCTCAATATCATTTGAATCAACGTTATTAGTTAACCATACATAAGCTAATGTTCGTCCATATTGATCATGAAGTTCTTCATCATATTCTAAATATAATGTTTGATTTTTTTTAAGTTGTTCTTTTGTATAATCACTCGCAAGTTGACCTTCAGCAGTATTTTTATTTGCATCTGGATGAACACTCTCAGGCGTATCTATACCAATCAGTCTTACACGAAGATCAGAGCCTGCTTGATTAGTGACGATAATTGTATCACCATCAACAACGCGTTTTAATGTCACAGTTTCTAATTGAATATTACTATTATTAAATAGTTGCTCGATTTTATCGATCGCAGGTTCACCGAATACTATTGTTAAAATAATTAAACCGATAATAACGAGAGCTTTAGCAGGCGTTGGTAGCTGTTTAATCCATTTATTTAAGTGTCTATATTTCATAAAATCTACTTCCTCTCTTTAATGCGCTAATGTTTATCAATTCATTTTAACAAAGAGTTAGTGATTTTAAAAGCGAGGGTAATATAAAAAAAGATAGCACACGTTCATATTTATCTGCATAGTATAGATAGGATATAACTTCATTATAGGAGGGCTCAATGATGAGTGCTTTAATTAGCTTATTAGTTAGCTTATTTATGCTTTTAATCTTTATTGTTAAATTATCATTCTTTGTTGTAGTGATTGGGCTTCAATATGGGGTTCCAGCGTACATCATTTATAAGTTAGTTCGATTCGTTACAAGGCCTTTTAGATATTCTGCCTTGTAAGTTATCAGTTCATAAATTAAAGCGATAGTCATGAGGCTATCGCTTTTTATGAAAGTAAAAATCTATATATAAACAGAAATGTTTTCTACATTTAATACAGCAACCGAAATATGGAATGGCTATGCCGTGCAAGGCAGACTATAGTCCAGCTAAAAGTTTTTACGATGTAAAAAACTTATCTGGACTGATATAATTTATTATCAAAAAAGCGAGGAACTATGTTTTGTAAAAACACAATAGTCTCTCATAATGGTTGAGCTTTTGATTAAAATCTATTCTTTTAAATTTTTCTTTATTTGTTTTCCTTCATTAATAAAGTATTAAATAGATATGTTTTTAATAGCTCACCATCAAGGTCGATACAAGTAGTAGAGTTGGGTGTCGCTGATTCTTGGTCTAAGAAAATTTGTCCGTAGTTCTCTTCTTTTTTTGTTTCCACAGTTGCGTGAGCTTCAATACAGTTGGTCATGACCTCTGGCCAAATCGCACAAATCATTGCGGTTGGATCTGCTAATTCAAATCCATTTAGACCAAGTCCTTTACAGAAGTCATGAAGTGATTTTGTACAGCGAACAGCGAATTTCGCAATTGGAGAATCACTATTATCTAAATGGGCTAAATCATCTTCAGTAATGAAGGCTCTTTTTTCAATAACATCCCAACCAACAAATAGTTTTGGAACATCTATTCCTAATACAATTGAAAGTGCCTCTGCATCGACATAGACATTGAATTCAGCAGTTTCAGTTGTATTACCAGGTCCTAGTCCTGTTCCTGCCATTAACGTAATTGATTTTAATTTATTCATTGTTTCTGGTGCCTTTAATGCAGCCATTGCAATATTTGTTAATGGGCCAAGCGTAATTAATTCAATTTCATATGGATGTTCTTCAATTAAACGAATTAGGGCATCCATAGCATGTTCAGATTCGATTGGAATATTTGATTTCGGTAAAAACATATTTCCAAGACCATCTTCACCGTGAACATCAGCTGCTGTGAATAAATTACGGAATAATGGTTTGCTCATCCCACCATAAACAGCAGGTTGATAAGTATCAGCCACCTTAATGGCTGTTAGAGCGTTTTGAATTGATTGTTCTAAGCCAACGTTTCCAGCAACAACTGTTAACGCTAAAACTTCAATACTTGGTTCACGAAGTGCAGTAATAATTGCAATCACATCATCTGATGCGGTATCTGTATCAATAATAAACTTTCTCATATAATCTCCTCCAAATAACTTCTAGCGCTAGTTTATCATAAATTCGACAAAATTAGCTAAGAAGTAATCAATTTTTTACAGCATAAAAACTTTATGGCTTTTATAGGAGGCTTATATTTAGGATGTTTTAAGATTTTAGCTTGGAAAATAGTTATAAATATGATGGATTTGTTTGTAAAGATTATAAAATTTATTTAATTATATCTTCATTTTAATCATAAGATTGAAGGGGGGAGGGGATTAAGGTGAAAAAAATCCTTTGTTTATTTGTTTTGGTGCTAGGGGTAGTTGGGTGTTCTAATTCAGTATTAAGTGACGATTACGATGAAGCCACTTTGAAATCATCAGCACAGAAGGTTCTAGAACAGTTAAATGCAGGCGAGTATCAAGCAATCACAGATTCGGTAAGTTTAGATTTACAAAATGATTTAAGTGCGGATGTTATTAAACAGGCATGGATACCATTATATGAAAAGTTAGGAACTTTTGATGCTATTTCTAATTATATTATCTCTGGAAAAGAGGAGTATGCTGTAGTTGTTGTATTAGCCAAATATGAAAAGGGGACATTACAACTTACGTTAAGTTATAATCCACAGATGGAATTAGTCGGACTCTATATGAAATAATGAATAAAAATTAGCTTGAGACTTGATTATCTGAAATTAATTTTTTATGATAGATGTATATTATCGAAATTTGACTGATAGAGGGAAAAGGGAAGCGTATGTTTATTTTAAAATCAATTATTTTATTTAGTTTTATTTTTTTTATGGTTCAAAATGTTCAATCGATTATTAAGCGTAAGCGATTTGTTTCCTATTCAAAATATGTAGGACATGTTAAGCAAGCTGTGAATGAAATTAATGTTGATATGGTTCAAGAAGTAACTCAAATGTACGATGAAGCTGGTAAGATGGTTGATGCAAGTGTCTTAATTAATAATTTAAGAATCTTAACAGGCGTTCTTTTTGTTTTTCATCCTGTTGTTGGGGCATTTGTTTATCATAAACCATTGTTAACTTTAGTAGCCTTTGGATTATCGATGGCCTATTTAGTTGGGAATTACTGCTTAGAACAAATTTTAGCGGGTAGTGAGAAAAAAGGATATTTTATGGTTGATTATATTGTGGATCATATGATTCCATTTTTAAATCTGGGGATTGTTATCTTAATGTCAATTTACTTATAAATAAAAGGACTGAATAATCAGTCCTTTTATTTTACCCAAACTACTAAATCATTTAGCGATTGACGTGTTTTGGGTGTAGGCTCGTTGATGCGATAACCGAAGGCTATCATTAATGTTAGATAAAACTCGTCTTTATTTAATAAGTTATGCTTAATTAATATCTCTTCAACGGCTTTTTGATCGTAACCCCCCATTGCACAAGAATCAATTTGTTGCATAGCTGATACTGTCATCATATTGGCTGCGGCTATATATGTTTGTAAACATGAATAATTTAAGAGGGCTTTCTCATTATTTTGAAATCGTGTATCTTCAATCATTTTAACAACCCCTTTGAAGTTTTCAACAGCTTCCTGAGGCATTTGTTTAACTTCTGTTAATAAATGATGGATGTATGAAGAATCATGTTTTAATTCTTTAGGCATACGACTTAATAAAATTACTAAATGCGAACATGAAGGGATTTGTTTTTTTCCACCCCATGAAACAGTAGCTAACTCTTCTCGCAACGATTCATTTTGAATGACAAGAAACTTCCATGGTTCAATTCCCATTGAACTTGGTGATAATTGACCACCTTTTAAGATAATTTCAAAATCTGAGTCTGAAATCTTTTTCGACGAGTCAAATTCTTTGCAGGCATGACGGAAATTTAAGATTTCTAAGATTTGTTCATGAGTCATAAATAACCTCCTATATAGTTACAGTTTATAACGAAAGATATTTAATCATTTAAATGATTAAGAGTCTTCACCAGAAATGG
>NZ_JAMQUS010000055.1:0-28076 GCF_025594995.1 Turicibacter sp. GALT-G1 | reverse complement strand
CATTTTGATACAGCCCCTTTCTATTCATTATTCAGGTTTATGATTTTTACGCTCAGCGATTTCTTCAACTAAGAAGTGAACGAATTCTTTAAGTGGTAATGTTTCAGTTTTTTGCTCTCCGAAGCGACGGAATGTTACTTCAGTATTTGCAACCTCTTTGTCTCCTAATACGATAGACATTGGGATTTTCTTAGTTTGTGATTCGCGGATTTTATAACCCATTTTCTCTTCGCGATCATCAAGTTCTAAGCGAATTTTATATTTACGTAATTCTTTCACTACTTCTTTTGCATACTCTAAGTGATATTGGTTGTTAACCGGAATCACTGTTACTTGAGTTGGTGCTAACCATAATGGGAATGCTCCTTTATATGTTTCAATTAAGTAAGCCATGAAACGTTCATAAGTTCCGATTAATCCACGGTGCATTACAACTGGACGTACTTTTTCTCCAGTTTCAGAAACATAAGTTAAATCGAAACGTTCTGGTAATAAGAAGTCTAATTGAATTGTTGACATTGTGATATCGTGCCCTAATGCTGTTTTGATTTGGATATCAAGTTTAGGACCATAGAAGGCTGCTTCCCCTTCTGCTTCAATGAACGGGATATTATTTTCAATTAATGTTTCACGTAACATTGATTCTGCATTTTCCCACATTTTATCATCATCGAAGTATTTCTCTTTGTTATTTGGATCACGTAAAGATAAACGATAGTAGTTGATTTCTACACCGAAATCTTTGATCACGCGATGAATTAACTCTAAACAACGTGAGAATTCTTCTTTAATTTGATCTGGACGAACAAAGATATGTGAATCAGTTAACGTCATCGCACGAACACGCTCAAGACCTGTTAAAGCACCTGATGCTTCAAAGCGATGTTGGATAACTTGCTCTGCATATCGAATTGGTAAATCACGATATGAACGTAATTTTGTTTTATAAACCATCATGTGATGAGGACAAGACATTGGTCGTAAAACTAATTCTTCATTGTCCATTTCCATTGGCACGAACATATCTTCTTTGTAATGTGCCCAGTGTCCTGATGTACGGTATAAATCAACTGATCCCATAACTGGAGTTGCAACGTGTTGATATCCATACTCTTCTTCTAGATCGATAATATAACGCTCAATTTGTTGACGAACTTTCATCCCGTTTGGTAACCAGATTGGTAGTCCTTGTCCAACTAATGGACTGAATGTGAATAATTCTAATTCACGTCCGATTTTTTTATGATCACGCTCTTTACGTTCTTCTAAAATACGTAAGTGTTCAGCTAATTGATCTTTTGTTAAAGCAGCTGCCCCGTAAATACGAGTTAACATTTTGTTATCACTATCTCCACGCCAGTAAGCTCCCGCTACATTTAATAATTTAAAGAATTTAACATCTTTTGTATTACCCACGTGAACTCCACTACATAAGTCAGTGAAATCTCCTTCAGAGTAAGTTGTAATAACTTCTCCTTCTTTAATAGCATCAATTAATTCTAATTTATATTCATCATTGGCAAAGAATTCTTTTGCCTCTTCACGGCTTAATTCACGACGGATAATTGGTAAAGCTTCTGAAGAAATTTTTTGCATCATTTTTTCAATCGCTGCTAAATCTGATTCAGTGATTTTTGCTTCTGTATCGATATCGTAATAGAATCCATCTTCGATAGCTGGTCCTACTCCGAATTTTGCATCTGGATATAGACGTTTAATCGCTGCTGCCATTAAATGAGCCGCAGAGTGATTAATGATTTCCCAAGCTTCAGGGCGATCATTTGTAATTAACTCGATTTTTGCATCTGCCTCGATTGGACGAGTTAAATCATATAAATGTCCGTTTAATTTAGCTGCCACACAACGTTTACGTAATCCTGGTGAAATTGATTGAGCAATCGCTTCGGCAGTAATTCCATTTTCAAACTGTTTCACATTTCCATCTGGGAAAGTAATGTTAATCATAGTGTTTTCCTCCTTTTTGTGATTCATGATGATCGGAGCGAATTTTTATGAATATAAAAAAATCGCTCCTAATCTTAACGAGTAGGAACGATTGAAATCGCGGTACCATCCTATTTCCGATAAAGTAAAAGACTTTATCAGCAACTTAATTCAGCTTTAACGCAGCCAGCGGGAATCTTTTTCAAGTCCAGTTCAAAGGGAGTAATTTAATAAGCGTTCTTAGAAATCTTACAGCCGAGGATTTCCTCTCTAAAAAGTCGTTTTTATTAAACCTTATCCTTATCAAAACTTTTAATATGTGACGAATTACCTATATATTATATGTCTGATTCATATTATAATGCATGATTTTTTTGAAATCAAGAAAAAATACTTCAATTTTTATCGTTTTTGGCGATAGTTTGTTCCTGTAATGGCCACAGGGGTTGTTAAAGCTTTAATGCGTTCTAATACACGAGCTCCTTTAATTTCTTCCACTTCACCTTTTTGCGTATAGGAATAATGATGTTGAAGCTGATTATAATCGAGATTTGAAGTAAAGAAGGTTGGCAATCCTTGGTGCATACGATAGTTTAAAATTCGCCCCAACACTTCGTCACGCATCCAGCTCGTCATGGACTCACTTCCGATGTCATCAAGCATAAGCACTTCAATTTGTTTTAATTGCTCAATCTTATCATACGCACTACTGTTTTCACTATTAAATCCTGATTTAATTTCAGCAATTAATTCTGGAAAATAAACAAGTCCACAAACAATTCCTCGTTGAGATAAAATGTTAGCAATTGCACTTAACATATATGTCTTTCCAGTTCCAAATGGACCATATAGATAAAGCCCACGCCCTTTTTTTGTCGTCATATATTCATGGATGAACAACGATGCCTTTTCATAAAACTCGGCACGCTCCGGATCCATAATAAATTGTTCGAAATTTGCATTTAAAATATCAGCCGGCATATGGAAACTCTTAATATTTTCTAAATGTTTTTGATTTAACGCATACTGACATGGCGTATACGCCACCTTTAATTGCTTATAAGAAGGTTTCAGTGTTGGATAATGGCCTTTAATAGGTTGCCTACAACTATTTAATCCTACACATCCGTTACACTTTTCTTTATTTCTTAAAAACTCATCTAAATCAGAAATATAATTCGAGATTAAAGATGGATCAATGTCATCTTGATATTGATGTAATGCTTTTGCAATCTCAGGTTCATTTAAAATTTCCGTATAAGCTTCCTTCGCCCCTGCTGGTCTAGCCATTAAATCTCCAATTCGTTGCACCACTCTCACCCTTTCTGATTTAAAAGTTGACTTTGTAATTGTTTCATACGTTCGATCTTTTGTAAATCGTCATCCGTTAATGACTTCTTCTCTTCGACACGTTGTGCATTTGCCTTTAACCAATCTGGCACTTGTTCTTGTCGTACGACTCGAGCTGTCTTTGGATACACCTTCGCTGCTGCTGGCATTGTTTTTTCAATTTCACGTTTTTGTTTTGCTTTTAACATTGTCTTAACTTGTACCATAGCCTTTTCAGTTGTATTAATTTCTTTACGTTGCCATTCACCCGCAATTTTTTCAACCAATTGTTTTGGCAAACGCCCATCTGAAATATTTAATACATAATCAATTAAAACATTAACAACTCCTGGTGCCATCTGTTGATCGACCATTAACCACTCTACTAACTGCCGATCAGCTGGAACGGGCTCTTTTTGGTGATATTTAAAACGTAGGAAATCAATTGGATTTTGCGATAAATGGACAAGTAATTGCTTTTCTTTTGATAAAGCAGCTTGTGTCTCATCCATAAGTGGCGCCTCCTGTTTAGTTTTTGGCATCTCCACAACCTCAATCGGCTTACCTTTATTCAAGAATTGGAAGTATTGTTTCGCTTGCTTGCGGAACACTTCTAAATTCACAAAGCCATCCGTATCAAGGGCATCAAAAATGAGACGCGCTAGTTCATGTTCATCTAGCTTATATAAAAAGGCAATTTTATTAATTTGATCTAATAGCTTATCAGATAATATCTGATCATCCATTCCAAACTGCTTCAGTAAGGCAAATAACAATTCTTGATCAAATGCTAATTCTAATTTAACACCCTTTTGATTATCCGCCACTGTCGGTAAAGGACTTGCCTGTAAAGTAGCAGAAGAACGCATAAGAACCGTTGTATCAAAAACTTCATTGAAAGGTTTTGAAATATTTTGTCCTTGAATGTGTGGGAGTTCTTGAACAAATAATTGTTTTAATTGCTGATAATCATGATTTCCAACTTTTAAATTTAAAAAGACGTTAATAATCCCATCATTAAAAAAGGCTTTTGCCTGCATCGGTTTCTTTAAATAATATGTCAAATGATGATCTTCTTCGGTGACATACACTTGAATCAATCCAACTGCTTCTAACTTATATCGTAAAGCCAATAAATCTTCTACTCCAACATTTAAAACTTGTAATAATAAGTGATGTGAAAATAAAGAGGGACTACTTTTACTAGCTAATGTATTTAAAGTCATATATAAGCTAACGGCCACAGAGCCGATAATAGGTTGATAAAGTAACGTTAAAATTTGCAATTCTTCCGAAGTCATCATTTGTGTGACACAAAGTTCGAATTCTGTATTCGGTTTAATCATCGTTGTATCCACCACAAACACTCCTTCTGTTAAAATGTGAAATCCCTATTTAAAATAGGGATTGATTTCTTATATTATCGGTTTAAAGCAAGACCTTTAAACATTAATCGCTTATCTAATGCTTGATATAAAGACTGAATGACTTTCTTTCCTTTTCCAAAGCTGATTAGACCTGCTGTATTTACTGTAAAATCCACCGTCGTTTCGATTGGATTAATTTTTACAATCGTGACGATAACCTCACAATCTTTACGTTTCAACATTAATTCTTGACGAATATCGTCTTCAAAGGCAACATTGAAATCTAACTCTTTAGCGACCTCTAACAATCCTGCCTTTGTTTGTTGATAATTATTTTTATAATAGTGTGTCATCAACACCTCATCTGTCGCCCTTTCCCCCGACTCGAAGTGCGTTTTAAACATGTCCATAAATCCCATTTTTAATTCCTCCCATCATTTCATAGCAACTCTATATGTCAAGACTAATCTAAAGAAGTCTGACATGCTTTTTCCCAAAGCATCTCAAACATCTCCTCAAATTGAGTTCGTAACTCACTCATGGAGCGCTCATTAGTTAAAACATAATCAGCACGATCTCGCTTTTGTTCGAGTGACATTTGTGAATTAATTTTCGCTAACGCGTAATCCTCATCAATTCCATCACGCTTCATCAAACGTTTTACTTGAATGTCACGTGGAACATAAACAACTAATGTACAATCAGCTAATGATTCAAAATCACTTTCAAACAGTAGCGGGACATCAAGTACCACAAGTTGTTCCCCATTTCGTCTCGCAACTTCAATTCCCTCCACTATTTTTTGTTTGACTAGCGGATGAATCATTTCATTTAACTTATACTTTGCCGACTCATCATGAAAAATAATCGAACCTAGTACATCACGAGCTAATTCTCCATTTTCCTTAATCACAGATGAGCCAAACTCATGCGCTAAATCATACAGTAACTGACTTCCTGGCTTCTGAAGTTGTCTCACAATACGATCTGCATCTAAAACAACAATCCCCTTTTCTAAAAACCATGAAGTAACTGTGCTTTTTCCAGATGAAATCCCACCTGTTAATCCAACGACTAACATTTACTTCATCTCCTTCGCCGTTAACTTCTGACACGTTGGACAGAAATAGGTCCCACGTCCACCGACTTTAATTTTCTCAATCGGTGTGTGACACTCGTAACAGTTCTCTCCTTTTCGTTGATGAACTAACAGCTCATTTTGAAAAGTTCCAGAAACTCCATGCGAGGAACGAAACGTACGAATCGTCGTTCCACCTAATTCAATTGCACGCGCTAATACTTCTACCGTATATTTTACCACATTTGCAATGTCTTTGTCTGTTAATTCTGAGCTTGAAGTTAATGGATGCAATCGGGCACGATAAAGAACTTCATCGACATAAATATTTCCAAGTCCACATACAACTGTTTGATCAAGTAACAATGATTTAATCGGTTTCTTTTTGTTCTGAATTTTTTCTTTCACATATGATGGTGTAAACTCTGTTGCAAAAGGCTCTAAACCTAACACTTGAAACGGCGCCGTCGTTTCTAAATCAATGGCTTTATCGTATAAATGATACGTTCCGAATTTACGTGTATCTTGATATAATAATCGTTTTCCATTTTCTAACGTGAAAATCGCATGAACATGAGGATTTAATTCAAAATCAGAATCCACATAAAAATACTTTCCTTCCATTCGTAGATGAGATAACAATTGATAATCATCAAAATGAAAGACTAAATACTTCCCTCGTCGACTCACTTCTTGAATGGTTTGATTAATTAATTTTTCCTTAAATTCATCTGCACTCATATTTTTTACCATGGGCTCATAACGAAGTTCAATGTCTTTAATGGTTTGACCTTTTACCGTTTGATTCAATGCCTCTTTAACGGTTTCAACTTCTGGTAATTCTGGCATACTATCTAACTTCCTTTTTCGTCTAATCTAGTTGTTTATTTATTAATTGACTGATAAATATCAGCCATCATGATTAATGTTGCATTCTCAACTAATTCTAATTCAAATGAATGGTTCATCAGAGGACCTCGGAACACAATGCTTAACGATGTTGTGGCCTGAACTTCATTCAATAATTCATATACCTCCTGTGTTGAAAGCTCCACTTCGCTCCACTCAATCACACGATCATCAATCCAAACTTGTTGTTTTTGTGTCGAATCAATATCAAAAGAATATAATAATTGATTCTCTGCATAAATGTCAACTTGCTCAAAATCATTCAAAAATTCACTATAATAGCCAAGTAAAATTGACATGGTTGCACTCGTTAACTCACTATTAGTCACGAGTAAAGGCATCACATTTATATATTGTTCGACTTGCTCCTCTTCTACACTTTCATCTACTTCTTTTTTCACAGTTGTAAAAGTATTGGTTGCAAAAGAAATCACATTAAATGACGTGGTAGCTTGTAATGGAATCCCATTATAAGAGATGATTTGTTGGCTGCTTTCCGTATTTAAATTCACTTGAATTTTAGACGCATACTTGCTCATCACCTTATCTCGACGTTTCATTCGTTGCAAACTAATCTCTGATCTTTTTAACTCAAGTGTCTCCGCATACTGTGTGCCAAATGAATCAGATATTTGCTGTAAATACGAGATAGCACTTGCTAGTTCATCTTTTGCCAGGAAATCATCAACTGTTTTAATTGCTTCGACATAGAATTCAGACTCATAGTACCATTTCAAAGCGTTAACTAATTCATCTTGATCCGTTTGCGTCAAGTAATCCAGACGTCGAATCGCTTCAATATAATTTTTTTGCTCATAGTACTGATGAGCTTCCGTTAAATATTGATTTTTGATACTTTGAATACATTCACGTCTTTGTATTTTAGCTAGTTCATAATAATATTCGTCGTTAAACATCACTTCTTGATAAGAATCAATTGCCTCCTCAATCAGCCCTTGCTGTTGAAGACTGAATCCTTTTAAATAAGCGCGCTGAGATTGATAGTATTTTTCGACCTGACCTATCGTCTCTATAACCTCATCATTTGAGAAAAATAATGGTTCAATGACTTGTTCATATTGCAAATACTCTTCATACTCAATCTTTCGAAGCATATAAAGATTCGCATAATATTGATACCGACTAATCATAGCCGGTTCTAAATCGTTCTTAATTCGTTCACGATAATCACTATCAACATTAAGCATACGCTGATAGACAGCCCCTACCTGATTAGGTGACACTTCATCGTATAAATAACTTACCAAAAGATTCAATTGATTTCGATACAAAATCACATGATGATTATAATAGAAAGCACCTCCAAAAATAAAAACAATCGCTAAAACCAATCCAACTTTAAGCGAAAAAAATTGACATCCCCTAGTCTTTTTTACACCCTCCATTAACTACACCCCAGCTAAACTACTTTTATAATCATTTTATCATACAACCACTACGCAATTCATCAATTATTCCATTTTTTCACAATGTCATGAACAACATACAACACCATAAAAAAATGGTGCTTAATTCATTCATCAAGCACCACCTATCCCATAAAAAGATTCAACAAAAATCAGACGACTATCCTGTTCAAACTAGATAAAATACGCCTCATCATTAGCCTCACTTTATTTTAAATACTTATATCCCGCTTCAAATAACGACTCATCTTCTAACTTTAAATCTCATTCAATTAGCCACTGTAAAACTGTTTTTTCAGCCTCTCATATTAAATTAAAACCTTTAGAGGATTATAAGAAAATCTATGAATAGATGTTATCCTCCTTTCATAGAATAAGTTATTCTAAACCAAACGGAGTGATCTTATGCATGTGATTTCTGTCTCTTCCAACCCCGAGTTTGTAACTCAGGCGATTAGTTATTTCCAGGGAAAATGGGCTTCACCAGAAAGCCTAAAGGTTTATGAAGATTGTATTCTTCATTCACTCAACACAAAAAGTCCGCTACCTCAGTGGTATCTCCTATTAAAGGAAGATAAAATTATCGGTTGTGCAGGGTTAATTACAAATGATTTTATTAGTCGAATGGACCTCTATCCTTGGCTATGTGCTCTATACATCGAAGAACATGAGCGCCATCATGCATATGGCTCAATCCTTATTGAACACATCAAACAAGAGGCAAAAAAACTAGGGTTTAATTCACTTTATCTTTGTACCGATCATATCGGATACTATGAAAAATATGATTTTCACTATGTAGGGTTAGGCTACCATCCTTGGGGAGAGACCTCTAGAATTTACGAAGCACATTTAGAAGAAAAAACAACTGACAATCCCCTAACCTCAATAAACCGTGATTAATTTAACACACAAAAGGACATCACCAATGAATGGGATGTCCTTTTGTTATTATTTATTTAGAATACTTCTTACTTAGCATCGTACCAAGTTGGTCCGTATGAGTAGTCAGCTTTTAATGGAACTTGTAGTTCGACAACGTCCTCCATTGTTTTCGTCACTAATTCGATCATCATATCTAGTTCTTCTTGTGGAACTTCGAAGATTAATTCATCGTGTACTTGAAGTAATAAACGTGATTTTACGTTTTTCTCAAGCATCGCTTGATGAACATCAATCATCGCTTTTTTGATGATATCGGCCGCTGTCCCCTGAATTGGCGCATTCATTGCGGTACGCTCACCAAATTGACGAATGGCATAGTTTTTCTGTGTTAATTCAGGAATATAACGACGACGATTAAATAACGTTGAAACATAACCATTAAACTTCGCATACTTCACCGTATCTTCCATATACTGATGAATTCCTGAGTAAGTTTCTAAATAATGATCAATATATTTTTTCGCTTCTTTTTGCGTAATATTTAAATTTTCCGATAATCCAAAGGCACTCATTCCATAAATGATCCCGAAGTTAATTGCTTTTGCTGAGCGACGTAAATCTGACGTCATCTCGTCTTCTGACACTTTAAAGACATCCATCGCTGTTTTCTTATGAATATCCTCTCCATGTTTGAAAGCATCAATTAACGACTCGGTATTTGAAATATGAGCTAAAATTCGAAGCTCGATTTGCGAGTAGTCAGCTCCTAAAATCACCCATCCTTCTTGACTTGGCACAAACGCACGACGAATCATGCGTCCCTCCTCTAAGCGAATCGGAATATTTTGAAGATTTGGTTCAATTGAAGAAAGACGTCCGGTTTGAGTCAGCGCCTGGTTGAAAATCGTGTGGACTTTTCCATCTTCATAGCACGCTTTTTTCAACCCTTCAATATAAGTCGAATACAATTTCGTTAACGTACGATACTCCATAATTAATTTAATAATTGGATGAGCATCACTTAACTTTTCTAATACATCTGCATTCGTTGAATAGCCTGTTTTCGTTTTCTTAACAACCGGTAACCCTAATTTTTCGAATAATACCTCTCCTAATTGCTTCGGTGAATTGATATTAAACGGTGCTCCCACATGATCAAAGATTTGGGATTCTAATGCTTCAATACGCCCTTTTAAATCTTGACCCATTTCATCTAATGTCGTTAGATCAAGAGACATTCCGTTATACTCCATCACTGCTAGTACTTCAGCAAGAGGCATTTCCATCTCTTCAAATAAACTTAACTGCTCTTGTTCTTTTAATTGCTCAAGCGCGGTTTCTTTTAACTTAAAGACTGCAGTTGCAATATCAATGGAATGTTGGGCCACTTTCTCGATCGGTGCAACGGCACGTTTCGCCCCTTTTCCATACACTTCTTCATCATATAACACATCGTCATAATCATAATGTAGAGCTACTTTTTTGAATTCATTACTTACATTCGTTGGATTAATGACATATGTCGCTAATAATAAGTCAAAATCAACACCACGTAAATCAAATCCTTGCCACATTAACGCAACACGTGAACGCTTCACATCAAATACTGATTTTTTAACACCTTCATCCGCTAAAAATGACATGAATGCTTGGCTTTCCTTTGCCACTTCAAAAGGCACATAATAAGCGTCTGTCTCATTTACAATCGCAATTCCTAAAATATTAGCCTGATGGTAGTTTTCCTCAAAAATCTCTACATGAATGGCACTATTTTGATAACTTAACGTTTCTAACTCTCCCGCTTCTAAAATGATACGAATCGGTGCTTTCGGCTTTTCTTCTTTTACTTCTTCAAGCTTCATTTTTTTTAGAAAGGCATTAAACTCCATCTCCTTAAAGAAGTCCATGAGTTCTGCTGCCTCTGGTCCTTGATACAATAAGTCGTCAAATGTAACTGGAAGTGGAACTTCTTTATGAATCGTTGCCATACGTTTACAAAGCAAAGCCTGTTCCACATTCGCTTCTACTTTTTCTTTCATTTTCCCTTTTAACTCATCTGTATGAGCTACTAGGTTTTCAACTGTTCCGAATTGTTTTAACAATTTAATCGCTGTTTTTTCTCCAACCCCTGGGATTCCTGGTAAGTTATCCGATGGATCTCCCATTAATCCTTTTAAATCAACAATCTGACTTGGCGATAATTCATATTTAGCAAAGACTGCTTCTGGTGTAAATGACTCAATATCAGTTACCCCTTTTCGTGTAATATGAACGGTTGTCTTTTCATCAGCCATTTGAAGTAAGTCTTTATCTCCCGTAATGATATGAATTTTTTCAAAATCCGTTTGCTCACCAAGCGTCGCTAATGTTCCGATAATATCATCCGCTTCATAAGTCGGTAATTCTAAACGTTTCACTCCTAGTAAGTCTAAATATTTTTTAATTAAATTAATTTGTGAACGCATTTCATCTGGCATCGGTTTACGTCCATCTTTATAACTATCTAAAAACTCATGTCTGAATGTCGTTTTCCCTGCATCAAAGGCCACTAGCATGTGCGTGTGATTATAATCATCCATGACTTTATTCATCATGTTGACAAAACCATATAACGCATTTGTAAAAATACCTGTGCTTGTCTTCATTAAATTCCCGCTATATGCTGTTGCATAATATGCACGGTACATTAAACTATTTCCGTCTATTAAAACTAATGTATTCATTGCATCAACCCTTATCTCTAGCATATTTTTATGCCTTGTTTACTATATTGTACTATTATTTTAACACATCAAAACTGTTTAAAACACATTTTTACAAGGACGGTGCTCAAATGAATCAAAATTTAAACACAAAATCTCCACAACTCTTTCTACTTTTTAATATTACACTCCTTCTAACCTTTCCCCTAACCGGAGGGACACCTCTACTTCTTCATCTTTTATCAATAGACTCACTCATTCTGGCTCATTGGCTTCCTGCCATCATCTACTTCGGCATTCTCAGTTCTAGCTTTTGGGGTGAAAGAAGTGAATATACATCTATGACACGCATCTTTTGTTTTTTATTTATGCTTTACCATCTCATTCACTTATTTTTCAACATCAACTAATTTCCATCGTAACTGTTGATGACTTTAAGTATGATGTAGTAAATGTATGTTATTCATCTGTTTCTATATAGAACTAAAAAAACTATGATATAATATCGTCATAAAAGTTTTTTTGGTAAAGGATGAATTTATTATGAAGAAATTCCCTATCTATGTACTCTCAGTTGCAGCAATTATTATTGTATTTTTCTTTTACTCGCTATGTATTTTAAAGTATAGCATTAAAGTAGAAGAAACCATTATTAACAGTCTAAATATTCCAAGCAGTTTTGATGGAGTCCGACTGATCCAATTTAGTGATTTACATCTTAAAAATGAAGAAGATTTAGTGCTTCTTGAAAAATCTGTAAATGAAATCAACCGTCTTGAAGCAGACATTATTCTTTTTACCGGGGATCTATTTGAAAAAGGAGCCATCACTTCAAGTCTAAGCTCACAAACAATCGAAATTCTCTCTCAATTAAAACCTTCTCTTGCTAAGCTTGCCATCTTAGGGGATAAAGATTTAAGCCAGCCAGATGAAATCAGTCATATTCTTACGACATCTTCTTTTAAAATTCTTCGTAATGAGTCACTTGAACTCTATAACGGTAGCAGTGAAGGCATTAATTTTATCGGGATTGATTCGTTATCAAGCTCACCTGATTTGAATACCTTGCTTTCACAATCTACTAATACGAATAATTTTAACATTCTACTCCTTCATGAACCAACATTAGCTGCAAAAGTAACCGATTATCCAATTGAAGTTCAACTATCTGGACATTGTAGAGGACAATCTAGTACATCAGGTTGTTCTCAATTTTATTCAGGAACTTATCGCTTTGCCGATCAATTAACCTTACAAGTCAACCGAGGATTAAATCGACCAAATAACATAGGTAACTTATTAACTCGTCCGACACTTTATTCATTCCTTTTAATCAAAGAATAAAAGTGAGTCAGATGTCATCCCCCTTGCATATCATAAATTAGGACTGCAAGATGAAGGAGGAGTCTGAATTGATGCCAATGAATTATCCAAATAGCGTGCCGTCTCAAGTTCCTTATCGAACAGCTGCACCATTAACCAATCAAGTCCCTAATTTATCAGCGATGCCTGGTGTTAATCAAGATGAAAGATGGGGATTTTTACCTTTTATCGGCGGGTTAGCTTTAGGAGGACTATTATTTGATGGATGGGGTGGTGGTCGCCCTTGTTGTGGAGGAGGGGGATATGCCTATCCTGTCTATCAACCCGTTTACCAACCGGTGTACTACCAACAACCCGTATATACACAACCATCTTATCCCGTTTACCAACAACAAGCTTCACAAACTGGATATTATGGACCTTATAATCCAGTCATGCCGACTGAAACAACCGTATTAGAAAGTAATAAATATTATTTATCATAATAAAAAGTAGACCGGAGGTCTACTTTTTATTTTTCATATAATTTATAGAGAGCTTGTGTTCCACAGTTTTCTAACTCTCGTTTTTGACATTCTTCATACAAGCTTAAGACTAACTCAAGTCCTGGTAAATCCACATTCATTGCCTTCGATTCACTACAAGCGATACGCATATCTTTAATAAAGTGTTTAATAAAGAAGCCTGGATTAAAGTCATCTTTAATAATACGTGGCGCCATATTGCTTAATTGCCAGCTTGCTGCCGATCCGCTCGTTACTGCCTTTAAAACAGTCTCTAAATCTAGTCCAGCTCCTTTAGAATAAGCAAGGGCCTCAACCATTCCGATAGCCGCTCCTGCAATGGCAATTTGATTCGCCATTTTTGTATGTTGACCACTACCCGCAGACCCCATATAAACAATCGTTTGACCCATTAACTCTAAAATCGGTAAAATTTCATCATATGCTTCTTTGTCTCCACCAACCATAATCGTTAACGTTCCATTTTTCGCCCCAACATCTCCACCTGTAACAGGTGCATCTAAACACTGTAATCCTTTAGCTTGCCCTGCTTCATAAATACGTTTTGCTAAATCTGGTGTCGAGGTTGTCATATCAACTAAAATTGAATGAGCTTTTGCATGATTCACTAAACCATCTTCACCTAAATACACGCTTTCAACATCTGCTGGCACGCCAATAATGGTAAATATTAAATCACAAGTTGTTGCAATACTCTTTACATCATCACACCAAATAGCCCCAGCCTCGACTAAGCGATCAGCTTTACTTTTTGTACGATTATAAACATATAAGTCATGACCCGCTTTTAACAGATGACCTGCCATTGCTTGACCCATGACACCAATTCCAATAAATCCAATCTTCATGAACTTCCCCCTCTTTCTTTGACACGATTAATTACTTCTATATACAACCAGAAATATTTTCTACATTTACTACGGCAACCTAAATACTTAATAATTATGCCGTGGGTCACCTGCCATGCGAAGCATGTTTCCTCCGCTGGTAGGGTATGGGTCACCTAGCGATTTCTGAAAGAAATCTAATCCTCAACTGCTAGGGCTTGGGTTCCCTGTCATTTGCAACGGAAATGTATTCTCCGTTGATAGGGTCTTAAAAGTTTTTTACACCGTAAAAAACTTTTCTGGACTTACATAAATTATAACATACTCAAATGCAAAAAAAGCTATGAATTAAATTCATAGCTTTAAAATTATTTTTTAAATAAATAGTCAGGCACACCTTTATTGGCAATCGCTTCATAGTATTCCGTTTTCACCGCATAATACTCCTCAATTGATTTCATATACTCTGTATGTAATTCTTCAATTGTATTAAAAATCATATTAATAGTTTGGAAGTATTGAACTGCTTCACTTGTTTTTGTATTATAGAACATTTCTTCAAAATTAGTTAGCTCTTTTGCTAGTACCTCTAACTCAGCATTTAAAGCAACTAATTTCTCCGTACGTGCTTGTTGTAAAACTGACATTTGTTTACCTAATGATGCTAAGTTTTCAGGAAGTTTTGATAACGTTGATTCTACTTTATCAAAATTAACTTCTTCTAACTGACTATTCATACATGTCACAACATTAGCTGTGTAATCTTTTAACACTTCATATTCTGCATTAAATGATGTAAATAACTCTGTTACATCCTGGCTTCCATCATAAGTTTGTCCTACTAGAATAATCTCACGCACATGTGATTGCAAGGCATTTAATGTCGTTTCTAATGTATCCGGTGATTTTTTCTCACAGGTTACAATCTCTTGATCAATTTGTTGATAAAATTGGAATGCTTCAACTTCAGGGAATTTATAAGTAAGAGCAAAGAATACCCCAATAGTTGCGATTAATCCAATAATAACAAATGGTAAAAATGGTTTACGCATATACTCAATCCTCCCCTATAAATCATCGCTTCCGAATAGATTTTTAACAATGTGATTATCCGGATTATATGGTAAAAACTCATATCCTAAGTCAGTATAATATTGAATAACTTTTGGTAAGACTTCAACTGTGACGTCTTTTTCATGGAATAAAACAACGGTTTGTCTTGGATAATTCCATAAATTCATACAATATTCAATATTTTTCATAATACTATCGACTGAAGCTCCTGATTCCCAATCTAATGAATCAACATCCCAGTCCCAGCATTTAACCCCAATTTTATTTAACTCTTCAACGTGAGCATCTGTAAAAGTTCCTCCACCTGTCCCATAAGGGGCACGACATAATTCACTCTCAAATCCACCTGTAATTTCTTTAAGGAGTGCCTGTTCTTCTAACATCTCACCGGCAAAGTTTTGAGCCGCATTCTCGTCACCATATAAGGTTGAATAATCATGCGTCATCGAGTGCATCCCAATGTAGTGACCGGTATCTGCCATACGCTTTAAGATATCTTTTGAACCACTATATCTATCAATTGATGATCCTAGAACAAAAAATGTTCCTTTAATATCATAACTATCTAAAATGTCTAAGATTTTCTCTGCATTTTGAGATGGCCCATCATCAAATGTTAAATAAACAAATTTAGCCTCTTTGTTATGCCAACTATTAACCGTCGTAATCGGTTCAAAATTTAAAGAACTTGGCTCAACAGTCGCCACACTTAAGCTATTTACTTGTTGAAAAATATTAAATACGAAACTTCCAACAACAAGTAAGAAAGCCACTAATGTAAAAATAATGTAAGCCTGTGGTTTTACACGATTGCGGCGACCATAACTACCATAATTTGAATAATACTGTTGTCTTGCCACTACTTTTCCCTCCATCTGTTGTATTTGTTTTAATTATACAATACCCATTGTGAAAATGCATTCTAAATTCCAACAATATTCTACAAAAACAGAAGGTAATTTATGGTTTATATTATTTCTTTTTGGCTCATAATAAATTTGACTATTTTTTCATACAATCAAATTCTTCCCCCTCATAATAAGGCATAAAAACATATCCTTGATTACGATAATATTCAATCACTCGTGGTAACACTTCTAAGGTTAATTTTTTCTCATGAAATAATAAGACAACCTCATTTGGATAATTACTGTGTTTTAAATCTGCGACGACTTGATTAAAGATTGCATCAGCACTTGATTTCGACCAATCTAATGAATCCACATTCCAATCCACACACTCAAGTCCTGCTTCCTCTAATGCTTTATAATGCCCTGCTTTAAAATGAGTCTTTCCACCATAAGGAGGTCGACATAGATTACTTTCAAAACCTGTTAACTCTTTGATTTTAGCCTTAACTTCTAGCATTTCATTCACGAAGTTTTGTGGGGCTCCTGGAACATTGTATAACTTATCCATATTATGTGTCATACTATGCAGTCCAATATAGTGCCCTCTTTTTAAGACTTCATTAAGAACTTCATCTGCATTTGATAAAAGATCAATATTTTCACCAATAACAAAAAAAATAGCAGGAACATCTTCCTCCTCTAATAAGTTTAATAAATCTAATGTATATTTAGATGGCCCATCATCAAACGTTAAATAAACAACTTTTTCTGGCTTTGGATCTTGATAAATAAAATGATCAATTCGATCATCAACGGTTGCTGCCCTTGGTGTTATCGTATTCATACAACATAAAGCCATTAATATAACTCCAAATATTAAAAATAAAAATGACTTTAAAGTTGTATTTAATTTCTCATTAAATAATGAATTTCTCATTTTTTTCAACTCTTTTCATATAAACTTCCTTCATATTATGCGACATTTTCTCTTAAATTATTGCATTTCTTGCAAGAATAAAAAAAGTGTGAAGAAAATTCTTCACACTTAAAATTCATTATTTTTGAATGCTTTCTACTAATTCGATAACTTCTTCAACTGTTGATTTGTTTAATGCTTCAGCAGCTAAGTCAGCCATCTCAGCTTTTGATAATTTACTGATTAATGAACGAGCAGGTAAGATTGAAGTTGCTGACATTGAGAATTCATCTAATCCTAATCCTAATAATAATGGGATAGCTGTTTGATCTCCAGCCATTTCTCCACACATTCCAGTCCATTTACCTTCTTTGTGTGCTGCATCAATAACCATTTTTACTAAACGTAAAATACTTGGGTTATATGGTTGATATAAATATGAAACTTTCTCATTCATACGGTCTGCAGCCATTGTGTATTGGATTAAGTCATTTGTTCCGATCGAGAAGAAGTCTACTTCTTTGGCGAATTGATCAGCTAATACTGCTGCTGACGGAATTTCAACCATCATACCAACTTCGATTTCTTCAGAAACTGTTACACCTTCTGCAACTAATTTAGCTTTTTCTTCTAATAATAATGCTTTTGCAGAACGGAATTCATTTAATGTTGCAATCATTGGGAACATGATACGTAATTTTCCGTAAGCACTCGCACGTAATAAAGCACGTAATTGAGTACGGAATAAATCTGTATCATCTAAGCATAAACGGATCGCACGGTATCCTAAGAATGGGTTCATTTCTTTTGGTAAGTGTAAGTATGGTAACTCTTTATCCCCACCAATGTCTAATGTACGAACAACAACTGGTTTATCTCCCATTGCTTCTAATACTGCTTTGTATGCTTCGAATTGCTCTTCTTCAGTTGGGAAGTTGTCACGTCCCATGTATAAGAACTCAGTACGGTATAATCCTACTGCTTCTCCACCGTTAGCTAAAACACCTTCAACATCTTTTGGAGTTCCGATGTTAGCAGCTAACTCAACGTGTTGTCCATCTTTAGAAACCGTTTTTTCATTTTTTAATTTAGCCCATTCAGCTTTTTGAGCTTCGTATTGTTTAGCTACTTCTTCATAGTGAGCTACTTGCTCAGCTGTTGGATTAACGATTACATTTCCTTCTAATCCGTCTAAGATGATCATATCTCCATCTTTAACATCTTCTAAGATTGTTTTTGTACCAACTACTGCTGGGATTTCTAAAGAACGTGCCATGATTGCAGAGTGAGATGTACGTCCCCCAATGTTTGTAGCAAATCCTTTAACGAAGTTACGATCTAATTGAGCTGTATCAGATGGTGTTAAGTCTTCAGCGATGATAACAACTTGCTCATCGATTGTACTTGGATCATTTACTTTAACTCCTAATAAATGAGCTAAAATACGTTTTTTAATATCTTTAATATCTGCTGCACGCTCACGGAAGTATTCGTTATCCATGCTTTCGAACATCATGATGAACATATTTGAAACTTCATCAAATGCATAAGCAGCATTAACGCTTTCAGATTTGATTTTATCTGTTGTTTGGCTTAATAACTCAGGGTCATTTGCCATATTGATGTGAGCATCAAATACTGCTGCTTCTTCTTCACTTAAGTTTTGTGCAGCTTTAACTTTAATTTTTTGTAACTCTTCAGTTGTTTTAACTAAAGCCTCTTTATATAAGTTGATTTCTGCCTCAACATCCGAAATTGTAGCTTTCACTACAGTTAATTCTGGTTCAATTAATTTAAATGCTTTTGCAATTGCAATACCATTTGACGCTGCGATACCTTTAATATTCACAATGCTACCCCTTTCATTTTCACTGGATATATACTTAATTATTATAACATATGTAACAGGTTACACAATAAACTTTTATATGTAACAGGTTACATGTGTTGTTTTGTCACATAATTATCCAAAAATAAGCAAATAAAAAGTACTGGTTTCCCAGTACTATTGTATCTAAATTAGATAAGTATTATTCACCTAATCCTTGAGTTGTGATAGTTTCTGTTAAAGCTGTGATTGCTGCTTCAGCATCATCACCTTCAGCAGAGATTGTAATCTCAGCACCTTGTTGGATTCCTAAAGACATAACACCCATGATTGATTTTAAGTTAACTTTTTTGTCACGGTATGTTAATGAGATTTCTGCATTGAATTTGCTAGCTGTATTTACTAATACTGTAGCAGGGCGAGCATGTAATCCAGTTTCATCTGTAATTTTGAAGATTTTTTCCATCAATAATCGCTCCTCTTTCCATAAGTGATTTCTACGTTTATTGTAACGTGTCAATCTCTAAAAATCAAGTTATATACTTCACAAATTTATTTAATTTCTAAAATGCTAGCTTCACCGTGTGTTACTGATCCTGTTTTCTTTAACTCGATTGCTTTATCACCTAAGTTAGTGAAAACAACTGGTGTCACTAATGATGGTACTTTTGGACGTACAGCATCTAAATCAACTGATAATAACAATGTATCAGGTGTTACTGTATCTCCCTCTCCAACATGAGCAGTGAATCCTTCACCTTTTAATGTAACAGTATCCATACCGAAGTGAATTAAGATTTCATGCCCTTCGTTAGATTCTAATGCTACAGCGTGTTTTGTTGGGAAAACATTTAATACTTTACCTGTAACTGGAGAATATACTTTTCCTTCAGTTGGCTCGATAGCAAATCCGTCTCCCATCATTTTTTGACTGAATACTGGATCTGGAACTTCGCTAATCGGTAATAATGTACCAGAAATTGGAGCAAAGATTCCTTTTTTTGGTTCTTCAGTCTTTTTGCTGAATAAGTTTTTGAATGTGTCAAAAATTCCCATGGTGCACCTCCTAATATCTTTCATATCTATTATAGTGTTTTTTTTCAACAAATATAGATGTATTTTACTTTTTTTTAAAATAAAAGCGCTTTCTACGGTCAACTATTATTCTTTTCAACTATTTTTTACTTATTTTTTTCTGATTCGCGAATAATTTCTTCAATTTGGGATTTTAGCTGATCTGATGTTGTTCCAAAGATTGCTTGTAAATTATTACCTGAAACAAAAATCCCTGAAGCTCCCAATTCTTTAATTTTTAATTGATCAACTTCGTCAATATCATGCACTGAAACACGTAAACGTGACATACATGCATCTAAGGTGTCAATATTTCCTGAGCCACCTAAAGCAGATAAAATTGCAGCAGCTTTTTCATCACGAGATACTGATTTAGATGCTTGATAATCAGCTTTAGATACTAACTTATCTTCCGATTCACCGCGTCCTGGTGTCGGCAAATTAAAACGTCGAATCGCAAATCGGAAAATAAAGTAGTACAGTGGTGCGTAGAAAATTCCCACTAAAAGAATACGAATCCAACTAGTAAACTCATTTCCTGGTAAAATTCCATAAACCGCTAAATCAATTAATCCTCCAGAGAATGTCATTCCAACATGAACATTAAATAAATACATTAACATAAATGATAATCCAGCTAACACAGCATGAATTGCAAATAACACGGGAGCAACAAATAAGAATGTAAATTCAATAGGTTCACTAATTCCCGTTAAGGCGACTGTTAATCCGGCTGATAAAAGTAAACCACTTACGGCTTTTCGACGTTCAGGGGTTGCTTCTTGATACATGGCATAGGCAGCAGCTGGAAGTCCAAAAATCATAAATGGATATTTTCCTGTCATGAAGCGTCCAGCTAATGTCGCTCCTTGAGCTTGGACATTTTCAAGCATCGCTTGGTAACCGTAGTTTGAAAAATCAGATAATTGTTGGAACCAAATTCTTTGATCCCCCATTGCAACAACACCATCTATTGATGTATAAATTCCTCCTGCTTCTGTATACCAAAGAGGGAAATAGAAAACATGATGTAAGCCAAATGGAATTAAAGCACGCTCTGCTGTTCCATATAGCCAAATATAAAGTGGATTTGTTCCCTCAGATGCAACAATATTACCGAAGCTTGCAATTAAATTACCAATTGGTGGCCAAATGAAGGCTAAAACAATTCCGACTAAAATAGATGATAATGCTGTAATAATTGGAACAAAACGTGCTCCGGCAAAGAAAGATAAAATATCTGGGAACTTAACATTATAAAACTTATTATATAAATAAGCCGTTAATAACCCAATGATAACCCCACCAAAAACAGAAGTTTGTAAAGTCTCAATTCCTAAGATATTTGCATATAACTTTTCAGGCAACGTATCAGGCATAAAAATTCCTGTTACAACATTCATAATTAAAAAACCAACTGTTGCAGCCAGTGCAGCGACTCCTTTATCTCCAGTTAATCCTGAAGCAACTCCGATTGCAAACAACAAAGGTAAATTATCAAATACAATTTGACCCGATTGATTCATAACGGCTGCAACTGTTTGCCAGAACTCATTATCTAAAAATGGAAGATAATTTAAAAGTGATTGTTGCATTGATGCCCCAATTCCTAATAACAATCCGGCAATTGGTAATAAGGCGACTGGCACCATAAATGCCTTACCAATTCGTTGTAAAGTTTTCATTTTTAAATCTCCTTTCAAAAATAAACTATAAGTAGTACGGGGATTCACTCTCTCTTTGTTATTAAAAAATTAAACAAGTACCACTTTCTATATTTTAACCTATATACCCTATATTATGTAGATAACAAATCCATATTTTTGTCACTTTTTCACGGTTTTGGTTACGATAACAATATAACCTTATAACGTTAAGATAAAAAAAGAACATTAGAATAACTCTAATGCTCTCTTACTAATAGTCGCTTTGTAATCCATTCTAAATCATCTCGTGATTGACACGTTGGAAGAGATGAGATTTCTTTTAAAGATTTAATGGTGTATTTCTCAGCAAGTAATTGTGCTTGACGTACACCACCTAACTCATTCACACGAACAATAATACGTTTGATTGTTTCATCATCATAAACATCAGCTGCTAATAACCTATTTAGAACTGAATCATTTTTTCTTAAAGCATAAATTAATGGTAATGTGTAGTACCCCTGTTTTAAGTCATTTCCTAATGTCTTACCAACTCGAGCCTCATCCCCCGTATAATCTAAAATATCATCGATAATTTGAAAAGCATTCCCAACATGCAGTCCAATCTTACCAAGCTTTTTGCAGAATCGTTCATCACACCCCGCTTCATAAGCACCAACTGCTAAGCTAGTTGCTAAAAGTGCAGATGTTTTAGCGCCCACAATTTTTAAATATTTCTTAACAGAAGTATGCGATTTAAAACGACCATCAAATTGTTCAATTTCACCAACACAGACACGAGAAACCGCCTTTGATAATTCCTTCATATGATGAAGTTCATAATTTTCTGCTAAGATTTCAAAGCATTTGGTAAAGATGTAATCACCAGTATAAACAGCATAATCTTTTCCATATTTTTGTTGCGTTGTTAATGCTCCACGACGATGTGTTGCATCATCAATAATATCATCATGAACAAGAGTGGCTAAATGTAACATTTCAAGAACGGCAGCTAGTGGATAAATGGATTCAATTGGTTTAGATCCGAATCCAGCGCCAATAATACATAATCCAGGTCGAATTCGCTTTCCACCTGATGATGCTAGATCTTGTAATATTTCATTCATCTTTCGTTGCTTAACTGTTAATTGTTTCCCAATAACTTGATCAACCTCATTAAGGTGAGCAATCATCGCGGTTTTTTCTTGCCAAAATGAATTCATACGTTATCACCTACATCATTGGAATACTACCTTATATATCAACCCGTTGAAAATACCGGCTATCAGAAGAAAAACATAGCCAATACGCTATCGTATTAACTATGTTTCCCCAATTGTTATATTATAAATTAATCAACGTATAGATACCATTTTCTTAATAATGGAATACGTTTCATCATCTCGCGTAACCAAGGCCAAACATAATAATCTAAACCTAATACCATTCCAGAGTTTCCAATTAAAGCGAATCCTCCAACTAAGTACCATAACATTTCAGTTGGCGCCATACCCGAAGCCCAAATCATACATCCCATTGCAATTGTTGCAATCGCTGCGACTGGAGTGAATAAACCGATAATTAACATACCACCGAAGATGATTTCTCCGAAGATCATTCCACCTTGAACTAAGCTTGCTAATTGGGTAAATTGTGTTCCATCTGGAGTATAGAAGAAGGCATCCATTGACCATCCTACCATATTTTCAACAAATCCTGGAACAGGTAAGACTGCAATCCAATTCATAAAATCATGAATTAAATCAGCTAACATTGTAAAGATATCTCCACCATTTGAAGCCACCTGATTTGCCACTTCATTAACTGCACCTGACGCTGCTGTTACAGCTTCAGTTACCGCTCCTGACGCCGCTGTTACAGCTTCAGCTACCGCTCCTGACGCTGCTGTTACAGCTTCAGTTACTGCTCCTGATGCTGCACCTAATGCGTCCGCTTTTGGAGGTTGTGGTAATAAGAATACATTATTGAAATCATGAATAATTTTAGGTAATTTTGATAAACCTTGTTGTAACCACATAAATCCGACAAATACACGTAATGGGAACTTCCAGAATACTGGAGCTGAATTAGATAATAATCCACCTACCATTGAACGGTTATTTTTTGTATGGAAGAACTCATGCATTAAATATGACCAAATTTTATTGAATCCTAAAACTTGAACAAAGTATACTAAGTTAATTAAATGCTTTGATGCCATTGCGAAGAATCCTGATAAATTGAACCACATCCCCGGCATTCCAACTTGAGCTACTCCATAACGAGATCCAATACATACCATTGAACCGTGGAATGTTGGTTTATAAGTTTTATATTCTCCACCTTTAATATCTACGGCAATATTATGCGCAACAACTGGTGCTGAATGCTCTGCATTTTCAACCATCTGAGGAACTGGACGTTCTTCTCCTTCAGGAATATAGAAAATATTATCTCCAACGACATAAACATCTTGATAATCTTTTGCTTGTAAGTGACCATTTGTCACAATACGTCCACGACCAGCTTTTTCAACTTGAGCTTGATCAACAATATCTGAACCTTCAATACCTGCTGCCCAAATAACAGTACGTGTATTGATGACTTTTTCACCTTTATTTAAAACTACTTTATCCTCATGAATTTCGCTTACCGCAGAATTCATCACTAATTCATTTCCTAATTTAATTAAACGACGCTCTGCTTTGCGAACTAATTTATCTGGATACATTGGTAACACTTTTGGTGCAAAATCAACCACGTATAAAGTCACTTCATCTTTATCAATATGGAATGAACGACATAATTCATCTTTCCATTCTCCTAATTCACCAGCCATCTCAACTCCAGTGAATCCAGCCCCAACTGTTACGAATGTTAATAACTCACGACGCTTCTCTTTATCTGCTGTTAAAGCAGCTTGACGGAACATATTTAAAATGTGTTCACGTAAGTTAACTGCATCAGTATAAGACCATAATTGATGTGCATTTTCAGATCCTGGAATACCAAAGAATGTTGGTTTACATCCAGTTCCCATCACTAAATAATCATACTCATACGTTGCATCGTTAGATGTTAAAACCTTTTGTTCAAAATCAATATTCTTAATTTCATCTAACACAACATTGACATTACGTCCTGCAAAGATACTCTTTAAATCCATACGAATTGATTCTTCGTTAACACGTCCTGCAGCTACCTCATGTAACTCCGTCAACATTGTATGATACGATTGCTTATCAATTAATGTAATTTGAACATCTTTGTTCTTCTTGAATTTTTTGGCTAATTTCTTAGCTGTAAGGACACCTGCATATCCTCCACCAAGTACTACTACTTTCTTCATGAAACTCCTCCTCAAATAACCACGCTTTCTTTATAACCTCTCACCGTCATAAAAAAAGTAACTTCCCCTAATACCATATTCAGTGTCAGCCCTTTATTTCGACACAATACTTTATTAAATAGGAAAGTTAATCTCTCAAACTAGAAATCCATTTAGTTCACTAATATTTTATCACATTTTTTCACAAATACAATCTTTTTGTTAGCCTGCTTATTTTCCCTATTAATATTTATCTATGACTAAACATCATTACCTCTGAATTAAATTTCACTTTTTGAAACTGATCTAGTTTTTCTTCGACAATAAAAGTAACATTTGCCCATATCAACTTTGCTCGAGCTATGTTAAAATAACAAAAAGGACTTTAACTTGAAATAATAGGAGGACAGTTTATGAAATATAAAACCATATCACTGACCATCATTTCAATGATTAGCCTACTAGGCGCTTGCGATGCAAATGATACTCATACTGAGGTACTCTTGCAATCAGATAATGTTAAATTATTAACGATTGAATCTAACGACTTGAGTACTCCAATTCAGACACTAAATGATGGTCATTATTTCGCTGAAGCGGATACTTATTCTACTAATGGATGGAAAAATATCGTTAACTTTGAAGTCGTTAATGGACAAATTGAAAGTATAACATTTGATGCGGTCAATGAACAAGCAACAACCTATAAACGAACTCTATCGATTAATGGAGAATATATATCGGACACTATTGATTCATCAGATCTCAAATGGCATGAACAACTACAATTAATAGAGTCCTATCTTATAAACGATCAAGATTATCATGAATTATTGACAGCGGACACCATTCCTACTATTGAAGGTATTACAATTGACCTCTCTCCGTTTATTGAATTATTCAATACTGCGATGACAGAAGGACCAATTGAAATAGGTCCTTATCAAAATGGACAATACTTTGCCGAAACAGAAGATAGTAATAATGGAATGAAACACACGATTAATATGCTAATTGAAAACGGATATATTATTGCTGCTCATTGGGATACCGTTCCTACTAACAATCTAAAAGCAGCTAATCAGGTATTAGATGAAGAAGCGTACTCAAAGCACTGGAATCAGCAAGCCAACCTCTTAGAACAGCATTTAATTGAAATTCAAGATCCCATGCAAATGACATTCAATGAACAAAATAAAACAACTGATGTCAATGGAGTAACAATTGAAGTCCATCAATTTATCGAACTAGCTATAAAAGCACTGGCTAGTGGTCCATTATTAGACTAAATTGAAAAGATAAGATTTTCACAAGTTGAAAATCTTATCTTTTTTTTATAGTCTAGAATATGATATCCTATTAAAGAGAAAAAAATGGAGGAGACAACTATGAAACATATGAAGCCCTTTTTGTTTGTCTTCCTACTTCTATTAGTAGGTTGTCAAACAAAAGAAGAAACACCAGTTGAGCCTGTATCACAAAATAAATTTTTACTTGGTACAATTGTCAATATTACGTTGTACGATAATCCTAAACAAGAGATTTTTGATGAAATTTTCAATGCGATTGAAGAAATTGAAACAATGATGACAATTAATAATGCAACAACCAGTGAAATTATTGAAATTAATCGTCAAGCAGGGTTAGAAGCAGTTAAGGTTTCTCAAAACACATTTGATGTCATTAAAGCAGGTTTAACATATTCGGAACTGGCAAAAGGTAAGTTTGATATTACCGTTGGACCATTAGTTAAACTATGGGAAATTGGATTTGATGATGCCCATGTTCCAGAGGCTTCAGAAATCGAAAACAGTTTAACTTTAATCAACTATAAAAACGTGGAGTTAAATGAAAAAGATCTTACAATAAAACTAACTCAGCCCCATATGATGATTGATTTAGGGGGAATTGCTAAAGGATACGCAGCAGACGTTACCGCCTCTATCTTAAAACAACATGGAAATAAGCATGCCATCATCAACCTAGGTGGAAATGTTTATGCATATGGTGAGAAACCCAACCAAGCAGCTTGGAAAATTGGAGTCCAAAATCCCTTTTCAACACGTGGTGAGTATCTTGGAATTGCCAGTGTCAAAGATAAAACAGTTGTAACATCTGGAACTTATGAACGTTATTTTGAGCAAGATGGAGTTATTTATCATCACATTTTAGATCCGCAAACAGGATATCCTGTTCAAAATAATGTCATGTCAGTCACCATTATTGCTGATAGTTCAATGACTGCCGATGCCTTATCTACAACAGCTTTTGCTCTTGGGATTGAACAAGGATTAAATTTAATTGAGTCAATTTCTGGGGTTGAAGCACTATATGTTACGGATGAAAAGCAACTCTATGCAACATCAGGATTTCTAGATTACTTTCAATTAACTGACGATACATTTACCCTTGTACAATAAAACAAAAAAGACCAATACTTTTGGTCTTTTTTTATAGTTAAATTGTATAGAAAAATAATTAATTTGGGCTTCCGCCAAACCCACTTCAACCTCCTGTAATATACTATATTGTAATTGAATTACTGAGGAAAGGATGTTATGAGTTATGAATGGATATAATAGATGTGGAGGATATAAAGCTCCAATGATGTATGCAATGCCTACTATGCAACAACCAATGCCAGTAAAAACAGAGATGGTCAACGTACCTGAAGCATGTGAAACAAAAGTTATGGCTCCTCAAGTTGCACCAATGCAACCTGCCTATCCAATGCCAGCACCAGTTTGTGGACCTATGCAATTTGAAAGTTGCTGCCAAGTCGTTGAGCCTACTGTATGTTGTATGCCAGAAGTACACCATCATCATCGAGTAGAACATATCGTACCAGTTGTTGTACGCAATGTTCACCATCATCATAATCATCATGATTATGTAATCTGTAAACAAGAAGGAATGGAAACTCACCAATATGACCATGGACTCCGTAACGAAGACTGGTGCGCATTAGCCATGCAACAAAACTCATGCGGACCAAGAACACCAATGTGCTAATATAATAACACCTTAATCGAGTAGGAGATAAT
>NZ_JAMQUS010000054.1:0-106322 GCF_025594995.1 Turicibacter sp. GALT-G1 | reverse complement strand
AAAAAAGCAACTGGATTAGATTCACTCCTTCCAATTGCTTAGTTTGTGATAAATAATGGTCTGATTTAAATTGACAACTCAGGACTCAAAAAAACAAAATTTATATAATCAAGTCAATCTAATACCTGTTAAAGTAGATATCTCGCGGTATGTAGTTCTTTACTGGTGTAATGATATATATAGATACCGATTTTTAATGTTGGCTCTATTAGGCGAAAGTATTGTTTTTCATTATTTAACTACTTGAAAAGGATGAAATTTTTAACAATGAGATTTAACAACCATTGATACTAAGTGATTCACTATCAACAAGGTTGTCTAACACAGCTTTTATATTTAGCTATTACTCGATGATGTAACAGAATTTGCCGATAGTGAGGATAATTACTATATTTCAATTGGAATTATGCGATATACTTCTGGGAATCGATTTTTTAAAACAATTATTAATCAACCTTCAAAATCAATTGAAGACTATCAGTTAGTAAGTCGTTTTTGCCTTAAATAACTTAAATTTCCTAACCAAATCGTTCCGTCATAGCGCCAATAATAAATGATTTTAGTTGTAACAACCAAGTTATCTCTAAATATTTTTGATCGTTTATATCAGTTGTTCTGATTGCTACTCTAAACGATGACAAACTAAGTGATGTTGTTCAGCTAATTCGTCTGTTGAGAGTTTCTTTTCAATTCACGAGTAAGCGTAAAATAATGATGATTGAATTATTGAACAGTTTGTCTCGTAGAATAGACCATTTTTGAAAGAACTTCTATACGTATGTGTTAAGATGGTGGTAACTGATAAATAGCATTGCTTGTTAAGGATTAAGTGTGATAACTTCATTCTATAACAAAGCTCCTATTTATGAGCTTTTTATGTGTCGCACTTAATATTACAATCTGTCACATAAAAAAACTTGATTATAATAACCAGGAGCTTCCATTTTTAGTGAACCCTTTTGTAAAATAGCTAAATCCACCTTTACTTGACGAGATGAAAACTTATTTTTTAAAATAGGAGCAACTAACTCTTGTCCGTTACTAATTTCAAGAATACAATCTCCCTCTTGAAACTCAAGAAGTTCTATATAATCTAAAATTAATTGAAGTTGATCACTCATAACATCCTCTATTTCTACCTTCAAATCTGAATTAAAATAAATTTATTTAGTATATCATATGCAATGACCCATAAAATTGTTCTAAAAAAGTCAAACATTGAAATGTTTGACTTTTTATGCAATCGTCGCTTCTAATTCTTTTTCATCTTCGTCGATAAAATGATGATTGAGCCATTTATCGCCACGTAAACGAATCACATAAAGGATGCCTCGAACGGCCCAATCAACGAACATCGCAATAAAAATTCCTGCGACTCCCCAACCTAGTACCACTCCAAATAAGTAACCCAATCCTACTCGAAACACCCACATTCCAATGATGGCCGTCATCATCGTATACTTTCCATCGCCTGCTCCTTTTAAGCCACCAGGTAAAACAAAAGAAAAAGCCCAGATTGGTGTAGCTAGTGCGTTAAGTTGAATCAAGCGAGTGGCATAACTTAACACCTCTGGATTATCCGTATAAAGCGCAACAAAATACCAGGCAGTCGGAATAGAAAAAGCGCCCAAAATAACTAAATAAACAACCGCTAAGCGGGTAATAAAACGAAGAGTATGTCTTGCTAAAGCCGTTTCTTTACGACCAATTTCTTGCCCTACAATTGTGGTTGCCACAGTCGTTAATGAATTTCCTGGAATGTTAATCAAATTAATAATAGAATTAGCGATTGAGTTCGAAGACATGGCAATCGCCCCCATCCCCCCAATAAACACTTGTGTCAGTAATTTACCTAAGTGAAAAATAACGGATTCAATTCCTGCAGGTACCCCTACATAAAAGATCTGACGTAAATAATTAAATTGTGGACGATACAGTTGGATTTTTCCAAACTGAATCGCCTTCTTCCCCTTTATTAAAATCCACATCACATAAAGGGTTCCAATCACACGAGCTAAAGAAATTCCTAAGGCTGCACCGACAATCTCCCATTTAAACACATATAAGAAAAGATAAGTTAAAAGAATATTAAAAATATTAGCGACGACATTACTAATCGCTGCTATCTTTGTATCCCCAGCACCTCTTAAAATTCCATTAGCCATTAAAGTTAAGGCCATAAATGGAAAGCTAAATAATACAATACTAAAATAAGTAATTCCATACTCCATCACTTGAGGTTCTACTCCGTGATAGACAAGTTGAATTAAGGGTCGATTAAATACGAGTAACAATATCATAATAAAAATGGAAATAAAGGCTGTTGATATAATGCCTTGCATCGTAGCCTCATTTGCTTTTGCGTAGTCGTTACGCCCAACATATTGTGCGACCACAACCGTTCCCCCCATAGCAAATGCTGTAAATACTGAAATAAATAAATAGCTAAAGGAATCAATCATAGAGATAGCAGAAACAACATGAATCCCAACATCTCCTTCCAAATTAGAAGATAGCATGGTGTTCATCATTCCCATCGTTGTTGTAAGGATCTGCTCTATTAAAATAGGAATTCCAAGCACCATAATTTCTTTCTTCAACCGTTTCAATTCTTTCAATTTTTCCCACCCCTCATTTAGACCTTTTCAACACCTATTATAGGTTGATTCACATCAAAACGATATGAGCTTATGCCACATTAAAAATTAATTAAATGACAGTTTACCATGTTTCTTCGATACAAAAAAAGAGCACCATGAGTTGATGCTCTTTTTGGTTTTACTGTTACTTATCGTGCTAACCAACCACCATCGACAGCTATTGTATATCCATTGACATAATCACTTGCTGAGCTTGCTAAAAAGACAACAGGTCCTTTTAAATCTTCTGGTGTCCCCCAACGATCAGCTGGAATACGTCCTAAAATTTCTGAACTACGTTGTTCATCAGCACGAAGTTGTGCTGTATTAGCGGTTGCCATATATCCTGGAGCAATCGCATTAATATTAATCCCATGTTTTGCCCATTCATTGGCCATTAACATCGTAATCCCTTTTACCCCTGACTTACTCGCTGTATAAGATGGCACACGAATTCCACCTTGAAATGATAACATTGATGCAATATTAATAATTTTTCCACCTGTTCCTTGTTTCATAAATTGATTGGCTGCTGCTTGACAGAAGAAGAAAACAGATTTTAAGTTTAAATTAATAACGTCATCCCAATCTTTTTCTGAAAACTTAACTGAATCCTCACGACGAATAATTCCTGCATTATTGACTAAAATGTCGATATGTCCAAACTCAGCAATAGCTTGATCAATAATCGATTGAATTGGATCTGTTGACATTAAATTTGCTTCAATCGTTAAACAACGGCGTCCAACTGCTTCAACGGCTGCCTTAACTTCATCCATTGAACTAATTCCTACAGCGACAATATCAGCACCTGCTTCAGCTAATCCGACTGCCATTCCTTGTCCTAGTCCAACAGCTGCTCCTGTAACGATTGCTACTTTTCCATCTAACTTAAATTGTTCTAAAATCATACTATTCCCCTTTTCTTTTTTATCGTTTCATTCCAACTGAACCCGTTTGGCTCATTAAGTCTTTGACTTCTTGATCGTGAGTTAATAAAACATCTCCATTCATCGTATGTTTTAGAACCCCACATGCTAATCCGTAATTTAATGCTTCCTGATATGTTTGACGGTTTAAATCTAATTCATTTAACACGCCTGCCACAAATGCATCTCCCGCTCCGACACGGTCAATAATTTCAAATTGGTACGTTTGATTTGTGGTATACACATCACCCGTTTTGGTATAACAGTACGCACTTAAACAATTTTGATGAGTGGATTGTTGTTCACGAACCGTTCCAAAAACTGCTTGACAGTGACTGTTAGCCATGAAGTAATGAAATACAGCTTTACGCTTAGCATCTACTGATTCAAAGGCTTGCTCTAAGCGGTATCCACCAATGGTTTCAATATCATATAAGCTTCCAAAAACAATATGAACATATGGTAAGATTTCACGAATCACCGTAGACGCTTCTTCAACAGTCCATAATTTTGCACGATAATTAAAATCAAAACTAATCGTTAATCCACGTTCAAACGCCACTTTAACTAACTCAAGTGTAAATTCTCTAATCTCTTTTCCTAAAGCTAGGGTAATTCCACTGACATGCAAATGAGTACGATCCGATAAAACTTCGTCTATATCAAGCGTATTTGCCTCCATCTGGGCAATGGCTGAATATTTTCGGTTATAAATAACATTCGAAGCGCGTAACGAATAACCTACCTCAACGTAATAGCTTCCTAATATGTCACCTTTAAGTTTAGTTGGTGTTAAATCGATTCCATATTGTCTGAGTGATCGATAAGCAGCAATTCCTAATGGATTATCAGGTAATACTGTCGCAAATCTAACATCATGGCCAAAATTCGCTAAAGCAATCGCGATATTTGCTTCGCTCCCCCCATACGTGACATTTAAACTTCGGCATTGTTCTAATTTATCATGAGCCGGTGGAGTTAGACGTTGCATAACCTCCCCCAAGGTTACAAACTTCTTCATTTTCATCACCTAGTTCTTTCTAGCATTTGCTACTTTTTCAACAAATTGTCTAGCTAATTCTGTTACAGCTGCATAGTCACCGGATTTAGCTGGAGCTGTTAAATCTCCACCTACACCGACGGCCACACATCCATTTTTAATCCATTGATCGACATTCTCTAAGCTAACGCCACCTGTTGGCATAATATTCGCTTGTGGAAGAGGTCCTTTCACTGCTTTAACGAAGCTTGGTCCAAATGCACTTCCAGGGAATAATTTAACAATATCTACTCCTGCTTCCATCGCTGTGATGACTTCTGTAATCGTCATACATCCTGCCATGTAAGGAACTTGATATCGATTACATAATTTAGCTGTTTCTAAATCAAATCCTGGAGAGACGATATATTTAGCACCTGCTAAAATCGCAATACGAGCTGTTTCACTATCTAATACGGTTCCAGCACCAATTAACATGCTTGATCCAAACTCTTTGACTAATGATTTAATCACTTCATCAGCAAAAGGTACGGTGAAAGTTAACTCAATCGCTTTAATTCCACCTGCTAAACAGGCTTTTGAGATTTCAATTCCTTGCTCTTCGTTTTCAGCACGAACAACAGCTACGACACCTGTTTCACAAATTTCCTTAATGACTTCATATTTTTTCATAAGACACCTCTTCTACTTTTTTACCTAGTGTATTTTTATTTTAAATCTTTCATAGCGACATGATCCATGTCATCAAATGTAATATTTTCTCCACACATTCCCCATATAAATGTATAACGACTTGTTCCAACCCCTGAATGAATCGACCAACTTGGAGAAATAACCGCTTGTTCATTACGAACGACTAAATGACGAGTCTCTTGTGGTTGCCCCATAAAGTGAAAAACGTTGCTAGTTTCATCTAAATCAAAATAGAAATAAACTTCCATTCGACGTTCATGTGTATGACATGGCATCGTATTCCACATATTATTTGGTGCTAAAATCGTCATTCCCATCACTAATTGACATGACTTGCATACCGCGGGGTGAACGTATTGATTAATCGTACGCTTATTTGATTCCGCATCCGATCCTAAGTGAACTTTATTTGCTTTTTCAAGTGTAATCAAAGTATGTGGATAAGACTGATGAGCTGGCGCACTATTGAAATAAAATTTAGCAGGCTGATTTGCATCTACTGATTTAAAAGTGATTTCTTTAACGCCCATTCCAATATAGAGTCCATCTTGATAATCAAGTTCATACGCTTCACCATCTAGTGTAATGATTCCTTTTCCACCGATATTAATAATCCCACCTTCACGGCGTTCAAAGAATGTTTCAACTCCCATTTCTTTTCCGGCTTCCAGTGTTAAAATCTCCTGGACGGGTTGAATCCCCCCAGCAATAATACGATCATTATGTGAATATGTTAAGTTTGCTTCATCTTTTACGAAGACGTCTTCAATTAAGAAATGCTCACGAAGCTCCTCAGTTGTATAATGTTTCACATCATTTGGATGATTTGAATAACGTGTATTTAATTTCATTTTTATGATTCCCCTCTCACTTGTTTATTCTCGATATCCTAATAACCTCGAAATTTCTTTTGCCGCTTCAACCACTTTTTTAATATCCTCTTCGGCTTGATATTCCTCTTTATATAGATTAACCACACCAATGGCTGATGAAACAACACCATGATAATCAAAGATCGGGGCAGCAATGGCGTAGGTGTATTCTTCATTTTCACGATTTGCAATCGCATAACCACGTTCTTTGATTATCAATAATTCTTGAGTTAACGTATTTTTTGATGTAATCGTCCGTTTCGTCATCGGATATAAATCCAATTTATCAATTAACTCCAATTGATGTTTAGAAAAAGCTAAGATCGCCTTTCCGATACTGGTCGAATGTAAATAAGCAACCTCTCCCACTTCTGGTGTTGCAATAATCTTTTTCGCAGGCTCATGTTTTAACGTATAAAGTAAACTTCCATTATTCTCTTTTGCTAGCAAAGTGGTGGTTCCAATTTCTTGAGATAGCCGCTTCATGATTGGACCTGCACTATTAAGCAATAATGAGGTCTTGGAGTACATATTTCCAATGGCATACGCTTTCACACCAATCGCATACGTTTTCAAGCGTTGTTCCTTAATATACAGCATATTTAACTGCACGAGCGTTTCTAAAATATCAAATGCACTCGTTTTAGGCATATTCAATTCTTTTGCGATCTCATTCAGAGTTAGCCCATCTTGACTAGAGGCAATTAAATTTAAGATTTCAATCGTTCGTTGTGTCGTTCGATTAATTTTCATATTGACTTCATTCCTTCATGACTAGTTGTCATCTCTTAGTTAAATGTTTTTAAGAACGCCGCACTCTTAACGATGTCGTCTCCAACCACTCCCTCAAATATCATGATAGGTTCCGTTGGTAACTCTTTAAGTCTTTCTAATAGGTAAGCATAATCAAGTAATCCTTGACCAGGAGCGACCTGCTTTAACTCACCATTTTCGATAATAAAGTCTTTAGTATGAATGATTCGAATATCTTGTCGGAAGAGTTCAATCATTTCATCAATAATGGCCCGTTGATTCTTGTAATTGTGAATAGAAAGTAAGTTAAATAAGTCAAAGGTGACACGAATATGATCATGAGCCAACTCATCCATTAATCGTCTCAAGCGTTTAGGTGATGAAATGACGTGATGATAAGCTGGTTCAATGGCGACATAAACACCTTCTGTTTGAGCGACTTCTAGTAACTGTGAGAAAATGCGTTTCACTTCTAAAAATGCCTCTTCACTACTATTTTGTTCGTGAAAGGTCCATTGATCATCGTTATAAGATCCAGTCTCAGTCCCCACTAAAGTCGTGTTAAATTGTTTCGCTACTTTTAAATGTTTTTTAAAATATTCAACCGACTGCGCTACCTTATCCTTATTACTATGAATGGGGTTAAAGTAAGCACCTAACATTACCACCTCAATTTGATTCATTTGTAACTGTTGACTCAACTCATTGATGAAACCTTCATCATCAATCAATAACTGAGGTTGATCCGCTTCAATAGCTTTGGCCAACACTAATTGAATAAAAGAAAAGTGATGATCTTTTAATGATTGAATGAGTTGTTGTGTTGGTGATCGTCCTAAATCATGAGCACGAATTCCTAATTTCATATAAAAGATAACCTCCTAATTATATCAAACTCATTTGTATCAACTGTGAAAAATATATAAAAATTCAGTTTATAACGTCACACCTGATTTCCAAATATCAATTTCACGATGGCCATTTCGTTCGTTATTTGTCCATTTCCCACTACAAACATCACAAACATAATTAATAAAATCTTCGACCACTTCTTCTGTTGTTGAAGCTGTTAATAGAGTACTCGCATCATAATCAATCCAATGTTTCTTTTTAATCGCTAATTCATGATTAGTTGCTACCTTAATCGTTGGAACAAATCCTCCAAACGGCGTTCCTCGTCCCGTTGTAAATAAGACTAGATGGCATCCCGCGCTTCCTAAAGCAGTGACTGCCACTAAATCATTTCCTGGGCCTTGTAATAAATTTAATCCACGTTGTGCCACACGGTCCGTATAGCTTAACACATCGACCACATTCGAGGTTCCGGCTTTTTGTGTACATCCTAATGATTTATCTTCAAGGGTTGTAATTCCCCCAGCCTTATTTCCTGGGCTTGGATTTTCATAACACACTTGATGATTGCGTTCATAGTAGCCTTTAAAGTCATTAATTAAATGAACAATTTTATTAAATGTCTCTTCATCTTTTGCACGATTCATTAAGATTGTTTCTGCTCCAAACATTTCTGGAACTTCTGTTAAAACGGTCGTTCCCCCACTTCTAACGATATAATCTGATAAATAGCCAAGTAGCGGGTTAGCTGTAATTCCTGAGAATCCATCACTTCCTCCACATTTTAACCCAATCTTCAGATTACGAAGTAACGCTGTTGCCCGATAATCTTGTTTCATTAGATCATACAACTCTTTTAGAATCGTCACACCTGCTTCAACTTCATCCTCAACCTCTTGTGATACTAAAAAGCGAACGCGTTCCTCATCATAATCACCAAGCGTTTCTTTAAAGACCTCCACTTGATTATTTTCACAGCCGAGACCTAAAACTAAAACGCCTCCCGCATTTGGATGCTTTACGATATTTTGTAAAATAGCACGTGTTGTTTCGTGATCATCCCCCATTTGTGAACACCCAAATGGATGAGAAAATGCAAACACCCCATCAATAGCTAAGTTTTCAGTCTGAGCTAAAAACTCATTTTTAATGATTTCGGCCGTTTTATTGACACATCCAACGGTTGGGATAATCCAAAGTTCATTTCGAATTCCAATCTCCCAATTTTTTCGATAATAAGCACGAATCTCTCGATCCATCAGCGGTTTAATGTCTGGCTTTAAGTTGGGTTGATATTCATACGACAAACAATCATTTAAATTTGTTTTAATATTATGAGTATGAACATGTGTTCCAGGTTCAATCTCTTTTAGCGCATGACCAATCGGATATCCATATTTAATAATAAAATCATTGTTTGAAATTTTAGAGATCGCTATCTTATGTCCTTGTTTGATGTTTTCTTTAACGATTAATGGTTCTCCATTAATCGTTAAAGTACTACCACTTTCTAAGTCAGTTAAAGCAACGATAACGTTATCATCTTCATGTAACTTGATATAGTGTCTCATGCTCCCACCACCATATCTGTTAAAGCCTCTTTCACCCCATGGCTTAAAATACTAGAGGTCATACTAACTATTTCTTTTGTTAATTGTGGGATTGCATTTAAATCAAGCCCCCAATGATTTTTCATACCTAAAAAGGCTGAAACGATTTCCTCTAAACTCATCTCATTTGATTCGTATTTAGACCATAATTCATGATAGTAATTCAATAATTCAGGCTCATCTTGAAGTGCAATCGGATCATTTCCACGAATACCACGATAAAAAACAAAAGCACTTGCTAATGAGAACGCCATATTTTTCGGGAATTGACCAAATCTCTCCACATAATCTAAGGCTGTTGGCAACAAACGACTTTTAAATTTAGCACTAGAATTTAAAGCGATTGACATTAATTCATGTCTTACACGTGGATTATTAAAACGATCATAGACTTCTTTCGCAAATTGATGTAACTCCTCACTAGTTAAGTACTTTTCAGTGGCTGGAACCATTTCATGTTCCACTGTTTGATGAAGGTATTTCAATAATGTTTTATCCGCCATTGTTTCTCCGACAGTATCAATTCCACTTAAGTAAGCCACTGGCACCATTAATGTATGAAGTCCATTTAAAATACGCACTTTTCGAATTTTATAAGGTTTAATATCTTTAACGAATAAAATATTTAATCCCGCTTCTGCTCCATTTAACACCTCAGAGATGCCATTACGATCCTCAATAACCCATAAATGGAATACTTCACCGAGTACTAAATTATGATCAATATATCCTAGTTGGTCGGTCAACTCTTCAATTCGAGTCGCTGGATAACCTGGAACAATACGATCTACTAATGTATTGGTAAAGGTATTTGCTTCCTCTAACCATGTCATGAAATCTTCGCTTAATCCATGAATTTTAGCTAAAGCTTTCACACAGCGGTATAGTTCATCCCCATTATTATCAATTAACTCGCATGGAACAATATATAATCCTTTTGATGGATCTCCATTGAAAATTTGATAACGATGATATAGAAAAGCTAACACTTTACCAGGAAATGTTTTAGGAGGTGTAGCATCAATTGAATCATTTTCATCTAAAACAATTCCTGATTCGGTTGTATTTGAAATTAATAACTCTAATGTATCAATCTCAGCTAGTTTTAAGTAATCTTCGTATGACTCATAAGGATTCACAAACATTTTTAAACTATCAATAATTTGTGATTTTGAGATAAACTCATTATTTTGAACTCCTTCTTGAATCAACGTGTATAATCCATCTTGTTTTTCCAATTCTTTAACACGTCCAAATTCTAACGGTTGAACAACAGCAATATCACCGTTAAACAGACCTGCATTATTTAATTCTTGTAACATCCAATCAACAAAAGCTCGTAAGAAATTTCCTTCTCCAAATTGAACTACTTTGATCGGACGATTTGGTCGTTGAATCATTGACTCATTTAAAATATTCATAAAGCCCCCCACTGTTCTAATTAATCTATTAAATTAAAGAATTGTTTTGAGTTGTAATAACAAATATCTTGAACAATTTGTCCTAAAAGGTCCATATCGGCTGGATATTCCCCTAATTCAACATACTCTCCAAGTAACTGACATAATAACCGTCTAAAGTACTCATGACGTGGGAACGATAAGAAACTTCTTGAGTCTGTTAACATCCCAACAAATTTTGATAACACTCCATTAGCTGCTAATGCACGCATTTGATCATTCATCCCATCTTTATGATCATTGAACCACCAAGCTGAACCAAATTGAATTTTACCTGGTGTCATTCCATCTTGGAAACATTGCATTAACGTCACAATTTTGTGATTATCACTTGGATTTAAATCGTAAATGATCGTTTTTGGTAAGTTTCCATTTACATTTAAGGCATTTAAGAATTTCGATAATTTTTGTGTATCTAATGAATTATTAATTGAGTCATATCCCGTATCTGGTCCTAATTTTTCAAGCATGGTCGTATTATTGTTACGCATCGCTCCGATATGAAATTGCATCACCCACCCACGTTTGTGATATTGTTCTCCAAGGAATAGATACATTTGAGTTTTATATTTCTCAACTTCTTCTTTAGTTAATGGCTCATGAGCGAGGGCTTTTTTCAAAATAACATCGGCTTCCTCTTTAGTTGACTCAGTAAAGGCTAAAACATCGACCCCATTATCAGATGCTTTACATCCGCAGCTGATAAAGAAATCCATACGTGCTTCTAATGCATTAAACAAATCGTCTAAATTCTCAATGTTATAACCAACGACAGTTCCTAACTGTGAAACCCAGTCATTAAACCAACTTAATTCAATATTTGCTGCTTTATCCGGTCTAAATGTTGGTAAGATCTTCGTTTTAAAAGTTCCTTCTTTGCGTATTAATTGATGATATTTTAAATCATCACAAGGATCATCTGTTGTACAAATGACATCCACGTTCATTTGATCAATCAAGCCACGTACACGATACTCTGGTGTCGCTAATAATCGATTGCACTCTTCATAAATGTCTTTTGCTGTTTTAGCACTTAATGAGGTTTTAATATTGAAGTAGCGTTGAAGTTCTAAATGCGTCCAGTGATATAATGGATTTCCAATTAAATAGGGCATAGATTTTGCCCATTCATTAAATTTTTCTTCGCTATCAACGGTCCCTGTAATAGCATCTTCTGAGACACCTAACGTACGCATCGCACGCCATTTATAGTGATCGCCCCCAAGCCAAACTTCGGTAATATTATTAAACTGTTTATTTTCATAAATCTCCTTTGCACTTAAATGACTATGAAAATCAATAATTGGCATTTGTTTGGCATAGTTGTGATATAACGTTTGAGCTGTTTCGTTATATAGCAGAAAATCTTCATTCAAAAACTCTCTCATTTCAATTCCTCTCTATCCTCGTTTTAATTTTAACTTCACTTCTGAATTGGTCACAATTTCATGCAATCCTTTTTTTCCAAATAAAACAGGTAAACAAACTAAATAGCATGAAAAGACTTTAGAAACATATTCGCGTGTCATCATTGCAAAATAAGTTAATTCAGTTTCATCCATTGTTTCAACGGTACAAAACACCATCGTTTTTCCAATCGTAGTATGATCGAGCCAAAATAATGATTGGAGCATAATGGGGATGAGTGCAATCAGACAGACTTCACTTATTGTCAGCAAAAAGAAAGGTTCCTCAAACATTCCATTTAGTTGCCCGGCTAGAAAAATTCCAATAGCACTTCCCCCAACTAAGACGGCAATATCAATTAATTCAGCAATCAATCTTCTTAATAACATCCTCTGTCACCACCTTTTTAATCTGTTTGAGCACGAGCTCCTCTCCTTTAATCCCTTCAAATGTCAGATGTTTTAACTCTACTTCGTTTACATTGGTCATTATTAACCCTTCTTTACAATACATTCGAATATCATCCATCATGGCAGGGTAGCTTGGCAAGGCCTCTTTATTAAAGGAAAAATGACAATCTGTCAGTTTAATTTTTTCAATGGGTTGTTCGGGTAATCCGTAGAAATAACCAGCAACCGCTTCACAATCCATGCAATAAAGTTTTTCGAAATCACAATCTCGAATCAATGGCGTTCGGTCATCAACGACTAAAGTTTCTTTTGTTTTAACATAGTCACTATGTCCATCTGGATCACAGAAATAGAAACTATTAATAACTAATGGCGAAATCACTTTCGTCATTTTAATTTTGCTAAACTTAATTTTTTCAATAACTGCATCACGCCCACGCCCACGTCGTGTTTTAATTCGTAATCCACGATCGGTTTCATTAAATAAACAACGTTCAACTAAAATATTATTGACTCCGCCTGCCATCTCACTTCCAATCACGACAGCTCCATGGCCAAAATTCATGCTACAATTTCGAATACAAATATTTTTTGATGCTCGTTTTAACCGGCGTCCTAAATAAATCTTTCCAGATTTAATCGCAATACAATCATCTCCCACTGAAAAATACACACCTACAATTAAGACGTTTTCACACGATTCAGGATCTAATCCATCAGTATTAGGAGAATCTTTAGGATTGATAATCTTTAAGTCAGCAAATATTAAATCTTTTGACCAGAGTGGATGAATGGTCCAAGATGGTGAGTTGGTAAATGTCATTCCCTGAACGGATATCTGTTCACAATTTATTAGTTGAAATAATCGTGGACGCCATGCACCTCGTTTGTTTTTTGGATATTTCCACCAATCGCTATTAGCGTTCCCATCTAAAATACCTTCTCCAATAATCTTGACATTTGAAACATTGATCCCTTGAATTAAAGCAGTAAAAGTATCTAACGGATTCCCTTCCCAAGAACCTAAGTAATACTCGTCATGATTTTGAGTCGTGAGATAGCCTGGTAAAATCGCACCACTTTCTGGTGTGACATCATAAAGAAGTCTAGCTCCTTTTTCAAATTCAAGCGTTAAATTAGATTTCAAGAAAATGGTTTTAACTCGATATGTTCCTTTCGGAATCAAAACCCGTCCATTAACTGGACACGACATAATCGCTGTTTGAATCGCTAAGGTATCATCGGCTATTCCATCACCTTTGGCATTAAATCGTGTAACATTTAAACAGACATACTCTTCATTTGTTGTAAAGTTTAATTGAGTCGATTGATTTGAAGATTCTTCAATTAAAGTTAATTGATACGTCGTATTAGGTGTTAAATCATAGATGCTAAATACATTATCGTGACCATGTTTTTTATAAATCTTATCATTAATAAGGATAGTATACGGTGTGAGGGTTTGAACAATCTCATCATTTTCAAGTTCAAATAAGGCACTCGTTGAAGAAGTAAACAGTAAATTAATTTTCATGAGAATAACCACCCATTAAATATTCAGCGTATGCCATCATCAGTGGGCCAATTCCTTTCGCTTCATCTGGAACAACTTTTTCTGAAATATAATAATCAAAACTTCCATCACGCACCACTCCATTAAAGCTTCCTAGCCCAGCAACTTCACAAATTCCTCCAATGTGATAACCTGTGGAATCTTCATAACCATAAATATCAAGAATCCCTTGTAATCCTTTTAACGCTTTTTTGGCATAACTTTTATCTAAAATATCTAAACGGATTCCTTTGAGAATCGAGTAAATCACCATCGCACTACCTGAGACTTCTAGATAATTCCCTTCACGATCGATTTGATCAATCACTTGATACCATAATCCACTCTGTTGATCTTGAAATGGGAGGATGGCATCAATACTCTCAATAAACATATCAATTAGACCTTTATAATACTCAAAGATGGTTTCACTCATTTGATCAATCGAGTCAATTAGGGCCATTAGTAGCCATCCCTCAGCACGCAACCAATAATTTGGTGATAACCCCGTTTCTTTATCACACCAAAATAGACTTTTTGATTCATCAAATGCGTGATAGTATAAACCATTATCAGAGTTGCGGTGTGTTTGATAAACCTCCATAAATTGATGATAGATATCCTCATAGTTTTGAAGTCCATTAAAGACCGTTTCATATTGAGTATAAAAAGGTAACGCCATATAAAGCCCATCTAACCATACTTGATATGGATATCGATTCTTATGCCAAAAGTTCCCTGATTTTGTTCGTGGATGTGTTCGTAACTGATCCATCTGATGTTCAATCGCGACTCTGTAACGCTCATCTTTCGTTTTTTGATAAGCATCAAATAAAACTTTTCCTGCATTGACATGATCAATATTATATTCTGAGGCTTTGTAACCTTTTAATGTCCCCTTTGCGTCAACAAACTCATTTAAATACCTCTCGACAAAACTCCAATACTCGTCGTCGTTTGTTGCACGGTATAAATCGACGGCTCCTTTTAAGATAACACCATCCTCATAGCACCAAAATCCTTTATAAGGTTTGAACTGCTTTAAGTATGTTTTAAAATATGGTTCTAACTGCTGCACCTTCTACCAACCCTCCACCTCGTGATTTTCATATATAGTTAAATAACTAATGGCTAAAGCCATTAGTTATTTCATCTGGATTCTATTCTTTTGATCCTGTTGTTGCAATTCCATCAATGAAGTAACTTTGTGCACAATAGAATAAAAGAATACATGGGATAATCGACATTAATGACATGGCAAAAATATTACGATATTGAACTGAAGAATCTGTATTATCCATTGCTAAACGCATCGCAATCGATAATGGATATTTTTCAATAGTTGAGATATAAATTAATGGTCCTTGGAAATCATTCATTCCCCACATAAACGTTAACAATGCCACAGTAATAATTGATGGTTTCATAACTGGAATTAAGATATGAACCAAAGTTTGGAATGAGTTACATCCATCCATTTTAGCTGCTTCATCTAACTCTTTCGGAATCGTTCGCATAAACTGAATGAGCATAAAGACAAAGAATGAATTGGTTGCAAATGCACTATCTAACCAGAGTGGGATATGTGTATCTAATAAACTTAAGTCACGCCAGAATAAGTATAATGGAATACGGAAGACAACATCTGGCATTAATAGTGTCCCAATAACAAGCGCAAACACAATCTTTTTAAATTTAAATGAACGTCTTGTTAAGACATAAGCAGTTAAAATACTTGAAATAACTGTAAAGATCGTTCTTGGAATTAAGAAATATAATGAATTTAAAAAATAATGGCCTAATGAGAACGGGGTATTCGTTTTCCATCCATTCATAAAAGATTCCAATCCATTGACTGGATTTTTCGGCCAAAAGGCCGCTGATGTAAAAATTTCTGAATTTTCTTTGAAACAAGCGCCAACAAGCCATAGAAGCGGGTACATCATAAATAATCCAACGACTGCAAGGATTGTATAGCGCGTATAAACATTAACTTTTCGTTTTAAACTACTTGTCATGATGACTCAACCTCCTTAATCGTTATAATGTACCCAATAATTTGAACTTCTAAATACAACTGCTGTTAATGCCATGATAATAATAAACATAATCCATGAAGCTGCAGAGGCATATCCCATTTTGAAACTACTAAACGCATTTTTGTAGATGAAAAGGTTTAATAAATAAGTTGAATTTAATGGGCCTCCATCTGAGATTAAGTAAGCTGAGTTAAATTCTTGGAATGATTTAACAAGCAATTGGACGGCATTGAATAAGATAACTGGTGTAATCATAGGCACCGTAATCGTGAAAAATGAACGCCATTTTCCTGCCCCATCAATTGATGCTGCTTCATAAAGCGATTGTGGGACATTTTGTAAAGCCGATAAGAAGATTACCATGACTGATCCAAACTGCCAAGCTTTCAGTAAGCTTAATACAATCAGTGCGTATCTTGTATCTGTTAACCACATTACTGGTTCAAGTCCCACCATTTCTAACATGGCATTAATGACTCCATCATTTCCAAAAATAAATTTCCAAACGATCGAAACGGCAACACTTCCTCCTAAAATTGAAGGAATATAATACGCGGTACGGAAGAAGTTAACCCCCTTAATTTTGAAGTTTAAGATATATGCAATAAATAATGCAAAGACAAGTACTAATGGTACGGTTAAAAATACATACTTAAACGTTACGATTAACGATGTTTTAAATAATTCATCTTCAAATAATAATTGTTGATAATTTTGTAATTTTACCCATTTCGGTTCACGAATCAAGTTATTTTGTTGAAAACTTAAAAGTAATGCATTAAAAAATGGATTGAGTTTAAACACTAAAAATCCGATGAACCACGGTAAAATATACAAATATGCACTATTAAATTTAAACTTTTTTTTGACTTTCTCTTGTTTCCCAATAATATTTGTAGACTTCTTTACATTTTCCACTTTCTATCGCCCCATTGCTTCATCCATAATTCTTGGCATCTCTTTGATCACTTTTTGTGCCGCTTCCTCTGGAGTCATTGTACCAAAGACAACGGCTTCTCCAGCCCCCTCATATAAATCTTTTACTGTTGTATACTCATAAAATGGATGCATAATTGTTGCTTCCACATTTGCATGTAAGTTATACGCTTCAACTGCTGCACCAGTTAATAACCCTTTTTCAACTAGAAGATCATAAGCTGCTTGGTTGGCAGGAATCCCACGTTGTGTTCCCATAATTTCAACGGCTTCTGGATCCGTTAACATAAACTCTAAGAATTTAGCGACTTCTTCAGGATTTTTTGCATTTTTACTAATTGCAAATCCCATCGCAGGTTTTTGAATGTTACCTGTTAACTTCGCTCCATCCATTGTAAATTGTTCAAATGGAGCTACTTCTTGTCCATCTTCTAAGGTATCGATATATTTTGTAACACTCGAATCCCATTCGTTAATTCCACCGTATTCCCCTGTGATCCATTTCGGATTTTTCTCATCTAAATCATTTGAATCAACACTTCCGGCTGGCATCACGTGATTTTCAACCATATCTGCTAGTAATTGATATCCTTTAGCTAACTCTTCAACTGAATAGTTGATGTTTCCCTCTGCATCAAAGAATGTTTGACCGGTTTCTTGCTCTAAGTAACTAAATACAAGATACATCATTCCAGCTTTTCCTAATTTACTTAAGGCATAGTAGTTATCACCAAGTTGTTCCTGAATGGTATTTCCTGCTGCCATTAAGTCATTCCATGTTGAGGGTACTTCAATTCCTGCTGATTCATACAACGTTGTATTAATAAATGGAACACGTGCTGTAATACTTGTTGGTAAAGCTAAAAGATTTCCTTCAATACTCATTGCATCTAATAACGAAGTACTATAGTTACTTAAGTCAATCGTGTCTGATAATTCATTTAAGTCATAGTAACCTTCTCCATCTGGTGAATAGATCCATAACCAGTTATAATTCACTTGCATTAAATCAGCATTCATTCCCCCTGAATATTCTGCAGTGTATTTATCCTGATATCCCGACCATGCATAATACTCAGGGACGATCGTGACATGAGGATTTTTCTCCATGTATAAATTAATTACCTCAAGTGTTGCTTCATGACGTGAGTCACCTCCCCACCATGAAAAACGAAATGATACGGGATCTTGTGTTCCAGAATTATTGTTATCTTCTGTTGATTCAGATAATGTTACTGATTTGTCACTATTTGAACCTTCATTTCCTGAACAAGCAACTAATGATGTTGCACAAGCAATAACTGTTGCTAATGATAAAACTTTTTTCACTAAAAACCCTCCCTAAAAATTAAAAATTTAATCATTACTTCCTTTTTAGTGATTCCATACTTGACGATACCCCCGATTATCGTTCGTATATACGAATACCATTCGTATGGAAACGCTTAAGTATAAAATATCACAAACTATAAGCGGTTACAATATAGGGTGTAGGGCTTTCATATGTACTTTTTTGACATCTTTATTCGCTTGTTACTGAAGTTTCATACAAATACAATAATAAAAACAAAAAACGACGTAAACTTTTATCAAGCTTACGTCGTGTTTAAATTAATCTTTTCTTATTTAATCTTACAGTGCATATAGTCATCCACTTCATCCCAAGGAACGATAAATCCACTTCCTTTGGCACAAAAAACCGATCCCGAAGGGTTTAAGCGATCAGCAGCTTTATCATAAGCGATTTCTGAAATAACCTCTTCTGGATTATGACAAATATCATATCCTGCAACATTTAATGAGATTCTTCCGGCTCCTTTTGTATAGGATAAAAATTCACTCGGATAATCCATAAAAGTCGCTACTGGAACCGTTCCAGTAATCAAACATTTATTTTCTTGAATGATTGGGTTGTCAAATTTTCCAGACATCTTTTTTAAATCGGTTAAGATTCGTCCCATTAAATCCATCTCTACTTCGAATTTAACGGTATAATATGGTTCCAACAAGAGATTCTTAGCTTGTTCTAATCCTTGACGAATGGCACGATACGTCGCCTCTCTAAAATCTCCACCTGACGTATGTTTCTGATGGGCACGCCCTGTGATGAGTTTAATATGAACATCAGTTAAAGATGATCCTGTTAAAATCCCAAGATGTGTTTTCTCAAAGATATGTGTTTCGATTAATTTTTGATGGCTTAATTCTAATTCTTCTGTTGAACACACGGATTCAAAGGTCACCCCACTTCCTCTTTGACCAGGCTCTAATTGTAGGTGAACTTCCGCATAATGCTTCAATGGCTCATAATGCCCGCTTCCAATGACTTGATTTGTAATAGTTTCTTGATAAATAACTTTTCGCGGACTAAATTCAATTGAAAGATCAAATCGTTCTTGGACGATTTCTTTTAAGACTTCTAGCTGAATACTTCCCATCACGGAAACATCAATAGACTGTGTGACTTCATTCCATAAAACCAACAGCATCGGATCTTCATCTTCTAATTTTTTAAAAATAGCTAATACATCTTTGGCATTTAATGATTGAGGATAGAGTACAGACACACGCATGACAGGTTGTAATAATCCCTCTTCCCTCTTAATTTCATGACCAATTATTTGACCTGCCATAGTATGTGTTAATCCGGTTACCCCAATCAGTTCACCTGCCTGTGCAATCGGTGTCGTTTCAAATTTCTTTCCTTGATAATAACGTATTTGATTTACTTTCTCTCCTTCTTCAGTCGCGGATGTTTTAATTGAATCTTTTACGGCTAAATTCCCACTCAACACTTTTAGATAAGTAATTCGATCCCCTTTTTCATCATAGCGAATTTTATAAACGCTTCCTTTAAAAGGAGCTGTACGATCATATGTCGTTTCTGTTAACTCATCAAACTGTTTTAAAAAAGAGGTAATTCCGATATTTTTTAAGGCTGATCCGCTAAAAACTGGACAAACATTTTGCATTCGAAGTTGCTGTTTAAAAGTTGTTAACCAAAATTGTGAATCCCGTTTATTTTCTAAGAAGTAATCGAGTAAGTCTTCATTTAACTCTGCTAATGGCTCGATAATTTCAATTGGTAACTCACTTAAGTCTAATTCATTTGGAAGATAAATAGGATTAACCCCTAAATTCAATCGTAACTGTGTCAAAACACGTTCAATATCAACTCCTTCACGATCCACTTTATTAATAAAGAAAACCATTGGGATATGATACTGTTTTAAGCAGTCAACAATCGTCTCGGTATGACTTTGAACGCCTTCAAATCCATTAATGATAACAATTGCATAATCTAAAACTTTAATTGCACGTTCCATCTCACTGGAAAAATCAATATGTCCAGGGGTATCGAGTAAATAATAGATGGATCCATTATACTTAAAACTCGCTTGTTCAGTAAAAACAGTGATCCCTCTTTGTTTTTCAATTGAATGATGATCCAAAAATGTATTTTGATGATCGACTCTTCCTTTTGTGCGAATTGCATTCGTTTCATATAAAATTTGTTCAGCCAGTGACGTCTTCCCAGAATCAACATGAGCAAATAATCCGATTGTTTTAAACACTCTAACACCTCAAAACTTTATTTTCGTCTCTTTTATTATAACAAACATCTATTAAAAATCATAAATAATTAGTCCCACCAAACAAACCGAACAAAAGTTTGTTTTTTGACAAGAAACTATTGAAAAAAGTTACTTTTTTTGTCATAATATAAGAGTCAGCAAGACACAAACCACCCTAACTCGTGAAGTTACCCCCTAATTAACTTCACACATTCCGAAATTCCAAACAATTTTTCAAAACGAGATCATCTTTCCAGGTCTCTTCTTCGAAAAAAGCTCACCATACTGTGAGCTTTTTTTTATTTAAATGAACTTAACAATTTCCTCAATAATCAAATCAACATTTGTAACCGTCACTGACTTTTTCTTAGCCTTGGGACAATGCTTATCCAATTTTTTAGTCATACTATGATTTAAAATATTAGTTAGCAAAATGGCGAATTTAACGCCTTGAAAATATTGATCATTATATTTTTTATCTACCTCAAAATACTTACAATTCGGTAGAATTCGCTTTAATTTTTGAATCGTAGGTGTTGCCCCTCCGACAATCATAATTTCTGCCTTATTAATTTCACTCACATCCACGGATTGTTCCAAAGTCATTTCGTACACTTGTTCCTCTGCTTCTGATGGCTCTTTTATTATTGACTCTAATTGGGCACATCTTTCTTTTAGATTCTCCAACTCTTTTTCTAACCGTTCCTTTTCATGCATTGTTGTCATTAAGTTAGACCGTAACTGTTTTAATTGAAGTTTATACATTTTCTCTTGATTCAACTTTTCCTCACTCAGGGAGAGTTTTAACAACTTATTCGTTTCTTTTACTGATTTTAAATCGCGTTTAAGTAACTCGACTTCTTTTTCCAACTGCTTCGAAATCATTTGATCCTTTAACGTATAAGAGCGGAAAAAGAACTCTCGATTTTCTTTCATCACTTGACTCATTACAAAATACGGTAATAATTCATTTAACAACTCCTCAAATGCTTCAAGTTCTGAAATAGGTAAAACTAAATCTCCGATTTCAATACTAGCTCCCTCTTCTTCAATTAGATTGTCTCCATCGGTACATAATAAAAGAGTCATTAACTGGTAGACATCTGTTATGGTTAACCGATAGACCGTGTGTTGATCAATTAATCCTAAATCTCTCATCCACTGGATGTGAGAACTTAATTTTTCTTCCTGATAACACCTCTCTAGCTTATCATTTAAAACATCGACTACATTTTGTCCTAAATAGTCAGAATAACTCCGGTAAAAGTGCTTAACTCTCTTAAACGTTATTGAATTAGGTTTCGTTAATTGATACTTGAAATATTGATAATTCAGCTCATCGGTGTCGAGTTCAAAGTCTAAAATTTTTCGTTGAATTCCGTCATAAGTGACTTTTAATTGGTTAAAAAATGTTGTCTCATCGTACTGAACCTCTAATTTTTCTAGAAAAAAATCAAAAATAGATACATCCATTAAATCACTTTGATTGATCAATTCTTCATCCTTCATTAATACCTCTAGCCCAGTATCCGAAATTAATTTACTACGACCATAATATTTTTTTAATTGTTTGTAAAGAGCCCCATACTGCTTATAGAGTTCTTCAAATAAAACATTAAAAATAATTGAATCTTCTTTAGAGGCTTCAAACAAACAATAAGCACATTTTAGTTTATATTCTTCTTTTAAACTGGGCCTCTCCAAACACACATGCTTATAATATTTATACTGATCCCGTTGTTTCCAAACGAGTGGAAATCGACGATGTAACCCTTCAATGGTTGAGAATTTACAATTTGCTAACACATATGCTAAAAAGACCTCTCGATTTTCAATCAATCGAGTTCGTCTCATATTTCAACCCCTCCTCATCCTTTTTTACATTATATGCAAACAAACCTTACAATTATGAGTGAAATCGTCAATAATCTCTACTTATCGATACATGATTAGAACAGCATCAATGGATTAATTAATGACTACAAAAGAAACTGATCGTTACACAGATACAGTCAAATTTCTTAATTTAAAACGATTAATTTCTTTAACTTAGTTTTCGCAATAAACTCTAGCGAAATTTTCAACATCCTATTCAAAAATAAAACGGCATGGCTCTTTAATAGATACCATACCGTTTAACATGCTTCTACTTCCTTAACAGTAGATGATTATTTTTTCAATTTAGGGAATCCAATAATAATTGCAAGGATTCCGAATATCCCCATTAACATCGGATAATGAACAAATTTAACAATTTCCATTGGAGAAATAGCGGCTAACCCTGCAGCTCCTAATACTTGGGCTCCATATGGAATTAGGCCTTGCCAACATGAAGAGAAAATATCTAGTAAACTAGCTGAACGACGAGGATCAATATCAAATTCATCGGCGATTTCTTTAGCTAATGGACCTGCCATTACAATTGCAATGGTATTATTAGCTGTACATAAATCAATGACACTAACTAAAGTCGCAATTCCAAACTCTGCTCCTTTTTTTGATTTAATACGAGATTTAATTAAATATAATAAATAATCAATTCCACCATTATGTTTAATTAACTCTAATACCCCACCGACTACAATACAAATCATTGCTAATTCTTGCATACCAGCCATTCCATCTGAAGTGGCAGTAATTAAATTTAATAAACTAAATGAGTGAGTCGCTAATCCGATGATCCCAGCTAATACGATCCCGCCTCCAAGTAAAACAAAAACATTTATTCCTAGTAAGGCTCCAACTAAAATTGCAACATATGGAATAACCTTCATCCACTCTACTTGATAAACCGCAGTTAAATCAACTTGATATTGTGAGGTCATAACAAATAAAATAATTAATGCCAGGATGGCAGCGGGTAAAACAATTAAAAAATTCACTTTGAATTTATCTTTCAGTTCACACCCTTGCGTACGCACAGCAGCAATCGTTGTGTCAGAAATGATTGATAAGTTATCACCAAACATTCCTCCACCAACAATCGCTCCAACAACTAATGCGACAGGAATTCCAGTTGCTTCTGCAACTCCAAGACCAACTGGGGTTAATGCGGTGATTGTTCCAACTGATGTTCCCATTGAAACTGAAATAAATCCCGCAATGATAAATAATCCAACGACTACTAAATTAGGTGGTAAAATCGATAAACTTAAATTTACTGTTGCATCAACACCACCCATTGCTTTTGCTACACCAGAAAAAGCCCCTGCTAATAAAAAAATCATGACCATCATGATAATATTTTCGTTTCCTGCTCCCTTACAGAAAATAGCTACTTTATCATTAAAACGTTCTTTTCGATTAAACATAAACGCTGCAACTGATGCTAACAAAAAGGCAACTAATACAGGCATCGCATAAAAATCACCTGTCATTATTCCACTTCCAACGAATAAAATTAAAAAGATCCCTAATGGCAATAATGCCCACGGATTTCCCTTACTCTTTTTTGGGTTCATTTTTCTCCTCCTTCTAGGTCCATCATAATAGACCATACCTACAAATCTACTGTATTCAGTTTACTCGCTCTGTCGAGCTTTGTCAACAATTGTGATGATGGTTTTTTCATATCATTTTCATCTTTTAAACATAATTTTAACAAAAACATAAATTTATTCGACAAAATATACTAGAAAAAAGAGACAGAATTAAGCTATATTATAGAAAAGCAGTATAAAAGGGGTTACATGAAAATGAGTATAAAACAAACGATATTAAGTCGCCTTCATCGAATCGAGCGCGAAGGCATGAGTGATTTAATTTATTTCTTAACATCAGAAAGTGATTATTTCACGGCACCTGCTAGTGTTAAAGGTCATTGTAACTATCCATATGGCTTAGCTATCCATAGCCATAATGTCGTAGAATTATTAATTGAAAAAAACGAAAAATTTCATTTGGGGCTATCAATCGAAAGTATTTATCTTGCTGGATATCTCCATGACTTATGCAAAACAAATATTTTTCAACCCGTGCTTAAACTTCGATATAATCAGAAAAACGAAAAAGAATGCTACTTTACGTATGACTGTATGGATGAAATTCCACTTGGACATGGGGAAAAAAGTGTCATTCTTGCTCAGCAGTATATTAAACTCACACTAGAGGAGATTATGCTCATTCGTTGGCATACAGGTCCACATACTCCGTGTGAAAATATTTATCGCTACGATCAGGCTCTTGCAGTTTGTCCAGCTATTAAAGCCATCTTCACTGCTGATGAAGAAGCTGCAACTTTTCTAGAAAAAACAAAAGAAACACCTATTTTTCAACCAAGTGTATTTTATACCTGGAAAAAAACCGGTGTTTTACCCAAAATTTCATCATATTAAAAAGCTGTATCATGATTGATACAGCTTTTTATTTAAATAAATGGATTATAAAAGCGTGATCCATTATTAAACGTCATCCATAAAAAGATAATCATACAAACAGTCACACTAACAATGGCAATCCAATCACGAACCACAAATGGACGCTCACTATAGAATGTTCGTTTTTTATTTTTTCCAAATGCACGTAATTCCATCGCATAACTTATCGTTTCGATACGTTCTAGACTAGTAAAGATAAGTGGCAGTAAAATAGCTCCCATATTTTTAAGTCGTTTGGTTAACTTTTCTTTATGAGATAAATCAATTCCACGCGCTTGCTGAGCCTGTGAAATCTCAATAAAATCACGTTGAATATCAGGAATATAACGCATCGCAATTGAAACTGAATAGGCAATTCGATAACTAATACCTAGCTTATTTAAAGAGGCCGCAAATTCACTCGGATTTGTTGTCGCTAAGAAAATTAATCCAATCGGAATAATCGTTAAATATTTAATCGTCATATTAAACTGATAAAATAATTGCTCTTTTGTTAAAATATAAGGTCCAAATAGCTTGACTAAGTTGTGCTGTGTCCCATAAATGGAAACACCTTCTAGCGGCGCGAATAAAAAGACAGCTAAATTATTAATTAATAAAAAGACTAAAATGAAATAAAACACAAAAGCAATATCTTTAAAGTCTAGTTTTGAAATTTTAAAAATGACAAAACTCAAGATTAACATGATCACCAAAACACGGGTATCATAACTTAACATTGCCGTAATCGACCATAGTAAAAAACAAATCAATTTCGTACTTCCTGTTAAACGATGAATCGGCGAATCGATATCAATATAAGCTAATAACTTCGTACTCACTAAGTTCTCACCACCTTATCACTTGCAATAAATTTACAAACAAAGTCAACTGGAGATAAATCTCCAATTTTATTAGCTAAATCATATAATGAAGTTTTCTTCAAATGAGCTTTTTCAATTAACTCATGATTTGTTAAAACATTCCACGTCGAGTCATCGCCAATAACCTCACCATTTGTAATCACTAATGCACGTGTTGTATACTCAAGCATTAAATGCATATCATGTGTGATCATCAAAATGGTAATTCCACGCTCATTTAATGACTTTAAAAACTCCATAATTTCTGTATAATGCTTTAAATCTTGTCCCGCTGTCGGCTCATCCAAAATTAGAATTTCAGGATTTAAAACTAAAATAGAAGCAATCGTCACTCGTTTTTTCTGTCCAAAACTTAAAGCAGAAATAGGCCAATTACGGAAAGGATAAAGTCCACAAATGGTTAGAGTCTCATGAACACGACGTTTCACTTCCTCTTCCTCAATTCCACGAACTCGCAGGCCAAATGCGACTTCATCAAAGATCATTGTTTTTGAAATCATCTGGTTTGGATTTTGCATGACTAATCCAATTTTTTCAGCACGTTCTTTGATCGTATGTGATGATAAATCAACACCTTTAAATTCAATCGTCCCTGATGTCGGTTTATAAAAGCCGCTAATAAGTTTTGAAATGGTTGATTTACCAGCACCGTTTTTACCAACAATGCTTACCATTTCACCTTGATGAATTTTAAATGACATATTTTTAAGAATTGGCAGATTTACCTGATAGCCAAATGTGACATCTTTAAATTCCAAGGCTACCTCTTGATTCTCATATGGCGTTAATCCTTGAGATTCATTAAACCACGTCATGACAGGTTCGATACAAGAAGTAAGATTCATCTCTTCTAACGATTGTGGATTCATGTCTTCAGTAATTTGACAACCTGCATACTTTAAGGCTGTCACATAAAGAGGCTCACGAATGCCGACCTCTTCAAGTAATGTTGAAGCTAATAGTTGATTTGGTGTCATATCAGCAATAATTTCACCTTGATTAACGACAACAATTCGATCAACTTTTTTATATAAAACATCCTCTAAACGATGTTCAATGATAACGATTGTTTTTCCAGTCTTTTGATGAATGTCATCAATTAATGTCATCGTATGCAACCCAGCAGCTGGATCTAAACTGGCCAATGGTTCATCAAACAATAAAATATCAATCTCATCAACCATTACACCCGCAAGTGTTACACGTTGCTTTTGTCCACCTGAAAGTTCATGTGGTGAATGAGTTAAATGAGAATTAATATCCACTAAATGTGCGACTTGATTAACAGTTGTCAACATCTCCTGTTGAGGCACCACTAAATTTTCTAATTTAAAAGCAATATCTTCACCAACCGTTAATCCAATAAACTGATCATCAGGATTTTGCAAAACAGTTCCAACATGAGCTGAACGTTCAAAAATGTTATGTTTTAAAGCATTTTGACCTTTAATTTTAAATGTCCCACTTGTAGTCCCTTTATAAATATTCGGAATTAAACCATTAATACAGTGTGCAATGGTACTTTTTCCTGATCCAGAAGGACCGACAATGACAACCTTCTCGCCCTCATAAATCGTTAAATTAATATTTTTAAGAGTTGGGCTTGACTGAACTCGATATTGAAAGCTAAAATTTTCGAATTCAATAACTGGCTTTCGCATGCGCTTCATCCTTTCTCTCTCTCTTTAATCATGAGATGAACTAAAATCAACTTTATCTCTTTTATAAAACTCATTTTAACTCATCTCAAAAATGGCCAACTTTTATATTATAACATATTTTTTGTCGAATAATGTTTGAAAAATCTTACAACTGTTTCAAAAAAATTGAGGGAAACATCCCTCAATTTTAGTCTTCCATTGTTAAACTTCCTTTTTCTGTACGTGTCTTTGCATAAGTTGTCACTAATAAAGAGCCTAATATCCCAATTGTCACCATATTGACACATCCAGCAACAATTCCTTGTGAATAAACTTTATCTACAGGTTCTGCATAAATAAAAACATCTAGTGTAGGAGCGATGATAAACCATCCAATAATGTTAGCAACAATTTGTGCAACATTAAATTTAATTAACTCCTTAACCCCAAATACTCCATCTTCAATGTTAATACTTTTAGAAATAAGTCCAATGACAAGTCCAATCATAGCTGATGCAATGATCCAACTCATCCAAGGAGAACCAAAAATTAAAACATCTTTTAAGAAATGCCCGATTAATCCAGTTGCAAATCCCGCTAAAGGACCATATAACAGTGCAATTAAAGCTAATACAGCATAAGAAGTTTCTAGACTTGTATTTGGAATTCCTGTTGGAATAGAAGCAAATCGTGATAAAACAACAAAAATGGCTGCTCCAATACCAATCGCTACAATGGTTTGAATTGATCGATTTTTATTCATTTAACTATCTCCTTAATTGTTATTTGTTCATACTGTTATCTAGTTTATACCTTCGAAATTTTTGTCAAACTTTGTCCATTATTTAGTATATAAGGAGAGCTGTTCAGTGTCAATAAACAAACTTATAAATTGATTGATAGTAAAACGAAATTTACTATCAGATGAATATCATTTAGTGCTAAAGAAAAAAGACACTGTTTAATACAGTGTCTAATGGTTATTTATTGATAGCTTGTGAGGCAATATAGGCCGTTGACATAGCTGCTTGTATATTATATCCACCTGTGTCTCCATCTATATCTAAAACTTCTCCAATGAAATAAAGGTTGCTTACTTTTTTTGATTCCATCGTCTTAGGAGAAATCTCTTTTATTGAAACTCCTCCAGTCGTTACCATCGCGACATGATAACCTCCCAGTTCTTTCACTTCCATCTCATATTCAGTTAAAGTGGTTAATAACTTTTGTCGAGTCGCTTTATTAAGTTCGGCACACTTTAAGCTTTCATCAATTCCACATAATTCTAATAGCTTATCTGCAAATCGTTTCGTTAAATTCAACTCTCGAATCACTGATTTTACCAAGGTCTTTCCACCACTATTTAATTTTTTCGTTAATTGGCTTCTAAACTCATCAATCGATTCAGCAGCTACGAAATTACATTTGATGACATCACCTGATTGCATATAACGTGAGTTATTTATAATCCCAGGTCCTGATACACCAGTATGTGTTAATAAGAAATCACCTTGATAAGCTCCAATTTTTTTCCCTCCACGCCATAACGTATAAGGTAGCTCCTCAAATGATGTTCCTGACATATCAGATAGTTCATAATTCTTAATTTTTAATGGGGTTAACGCTGGCTTTGTTGGAACAATTTTATGCCCAAACGTTTTCGCCCACACGAATCCATCACCCGTTGATCCAGTATGCGGGTAGCTTAAACCACCGGTTGCAACAACAACAACCGGGCTTTCAAAACTCCCTTTTACTGTCTCTAAATGGAATAGTTCCTCTTCTTTTACTAATGATTCAACCGCTGATTCATAATGAATCTCAATCGAACGTCGTCGACATTCCTCAAGTAAAACATTTAATACATCTTGAGATTTTAACGACTTTGGGAAAATTTTCCCCTTCTCAGTTGTCATAAACTCTAATCCACGTTTTTTAAAGAAGTTTAATAAGTCTTCATTTTGAAAAGACAATAGAGCATGTTTTAAAAATTTGGCATTTGCTCCATAGCACGTTAAAAAATGATGAATATCACCTGCCTGTGTAATATTACATTTTCCTGCACCCGCCATTAATAACTTACGACCACACGATTTATTTTTTTCTAAAATAGCAATGCGCTGTTTTTTATTTGCACACATGATAGCAGCAAATAACCCAGCTGGTCCACCACCAATAATAATCACATCATATTTTTTCAAATGTCAATCCTCCGACTTTTATGACCTCATCTAATTAGACAGTCATATCCTCTTGCTGTCTTTTGCCTTTTTAGTTTATCACTCTTCCCTCGTGTCTGCAAGAACAACTCATCGAAAAAAACCTAGTGATGAGCACTAGGTTTAAAAGAAAATCCTTTTAAGTTCTTGGCAAGCTCGATTCATAAATTCTTTAATCTCGAGTTCAGATAGGACCTGTAATGGTTGGACGCCTTTTTCTTCCGTTCCCTTGATTAAATCAGCGCACAACACTTTTTCTTTCCACGCTGTAATTTCATGTTCAGTTAACAAGGGATGAGCAGCTATAGCCATCGGATCACTTAGTAAATCCCTAATTTCGTGAATCCAAGTTGCCCTAAGAAGAACCTGCTCATCTATTATCCCCATATCGCTATAATAAAGTGAATATAGTTGTGTCCGAGGTATTCGTTCTTTTTCTCGATGAAAATATGGAGCATAAATTTGGTCTCGCCATAAATAATCCGTATAGATATGAATGAGATATCCTAATAAAAAACATTGAGAGTGAGTTGAAATGACCTGACGTGCCGTTAAAATGGCTTCCTCATAGCTTCGATCGGCTTCATGATAAAAGTGGGTAGTCGCTTTATCTTCCCATGTTTGTCCTGCTCTCATGTGAATGGCATCCGGACTAATCACACCTAAAACAAGTTCCGAATTTAATGGTTGCTGTAACTCCTCGTATAATCGATATAAAATTTCTAAGTGCACAATCGGTGATGGCATTGTTCAAACACCTTCTTATCCTTGTTGTTTTAAAATAGCGATTGAACGCTGCTCAAATGAGTCTAATTCAACGGCTTGAACAACATTTAATAAATAATCCTCAATCTGTTGTCCTTGAGGTTTTGGGAAACTGTTCATGTAATCATAAAATAAGACAGCTGGTTTACACGTCTCAAACTCATAACGCCCCAAATACTCATAGGGTTGTGACAACACCTTTAAATGAGAACAAATTGAAGTGATAAATGCTAATTTAACATTAAAATCAATATATGCAAGTAATGACTTATACGTTGATTTCACCTCTTTATACGTCATCATAAGCTCTTTATTTTTCTTTAATGAACGATATAATGGTTTTAATGCCTGTTCAATTGAAAGTGTCTTGAATAATTGCTCAACTAATGAATGAATAAACATTTTTGAATCTAACTGAAGTGAACCAATCAGATGCTCATTGACACGTGAAACTGAATGATTGAGATTAAAGCTTAATAAATAAACCTTTTGATCAGTTAAATATGTTTCAGTTAGCCGTTCATTAATCATTTCAATTAATACATTCGTCCCTATTTCTTTTTCATATTGCTTAATTCTTTGCTTAATTCGTGGTAAACGTTCTTCTATCCAGAACACTTTAAACTTTACTTTTTCTAATTCTGCTACAATTTTAACTAAGGAACTTAGCAATAACTGTGCATCACGCTTGACAAATTTTTTGTATCCTTTAGTTGCTGTTTGATAATCATCTGACTTTTTATACATAGAAATTAAAAACTTTGGACTGCCTAGTAGTTCTGCTACTTGAAGGTTTTCAAAATCTTGATCAGCTAAAACTAATGGAAAAACAAGTGAAGTTAGGGTCTCTTCCTTAGGAATTAACTTCTGAATGCGTTTAATCTCATTCCTAGCGTCTTGTGTCAAACATTCCTCAAAATAATAAATGATTCGCTCATCATCACTTGTCGTTTGAATAGGTGCATCAGAGCATAAAAGCTCTAAAAAGCAGAGTATATCTAATAAATACGATGGTAGAAATTCTAATGTCTTTTTCTGTTCATTCATGAAGCAATCCCCCTGAAACCAATATCATTTTAATCCTATTGTATCATAGGAAATAATAAGAGGATATTCCTTTTTTTATTTATGTCTCGATAGAACATAAATAACAGAACCAAGCCTTAACAAGGCTTGGTTAGACAAAGCAACTAATTGATATTGTCCTTGCAAATATACAGTTACGCCAACTAATCCACCAAGTATTTTAATGGCTAGGATCTTAAGTGCTAACTGACTGTATTGGAGTAAATTGTTATCTGTTTTATTAGTTTATTGGTGCCACTTGAGATTCCAACATTTTCACTCACTGATACCGTTCCCTAGTAGACACTGTTTATGTCCCACTTATTTCAACTGATGCAGCACTGTAATTACTCATAAATCGCACCACCATAGTAAAAGCCTTTATGTTTTTAAACAAATCATGATTTAAATTAATCATACAACTTTCAGCCTTATTCGCTCCACAGAAAAATCATGTACCTGGCAATGTATCGGGGATTTTAACCGTTTTCTGGTCTGATCCTATAGCGACAATATTAACGATACGATTTAGACTATGGGCAAGACAGGCTCCTCATTTTTATAGCTATACAGGAACTTAATATTTTTCTAAATTCTATATCGTTCCCATTCCCTACTTCAGTCGAATGGATACTTCTCTGCTCATCCTATGAATTCCTAAAAAAGATGACACCTATTTATAGGTTGAAAAGTGCACCACTATATTTTTTCAACTCTTCTCTACAGGCATAATGAATGATTTACCTACTCAAACAAAATTGTACCTTTTTTAATATATTGCATATATTATACTAAAAATAAGAGAATATTTAACTCTATATACTAGCATACATTAACACAAGTTTTACACTCATCCTATCTTAAAATAGATTAACACTACTATCATTCAACTAAATGCATGATTTTTTTCAGGTTATCGTAGACGTTAAATCATCTTTTATTTTATTCAGTCATAATTTTTCTTTTTAATTCCATCATATGCCTATTTTTAATTTCTAAATTAAGGGTATTACTAACTATTCATATAAAGGAGTTAATTAAATGAATAAATATAAAGTATGTGTCTATGCAATAGCTAAAAATGAAGAACAATTTGTAGATCGTTGGATGGATCATGTAAGTGAAGCTGATTTAGTTGTTGTGCTTGATACGGGGTCAACGGACCATACAATAGAAAAGCTTAAATCTAGGGGTGCTCTTGTCTATCAATCGAAAGCAGATAAATTTAGATTCGATTCTGCACGAAATGAGTGTCTCGAATATATTCCTACAGATGTTGATATTTGTGTTTCGGCAGATGTTGATGATGTCATTGAATATGGTTGGAGAAAAAACTTAGAGAAGGCGTGGAAAAAGGATACGACTAGAGGCTTTTATCTATATAATTGGTCGTTCAATGAAGAGGGACAACCACTTGTTCAATACACACATAATAGAATACATGCGAGACACGGTTATCATTGGATTTATCCAACACATGAAATTGTAGAATATATTGGAGAAGGAGAAGAAAAACCAGTATTCCTTACAGGTGTAGTTTATAATCATTATCCTGATGGAGCAAAAGATCGCAGTTTAAATTTACCATTATTAGAGCTTGCTGTAGAAGAAAATCCAAATAGTAATCGAAATCTACATTATCTAGGTCGAGAATATCTATTTTACCAAGAATGGGATAAAGCAATTGATATGTTAAAGCGATATTTAGACGATCCAAACTCTACTTGGGATGAAGAACGATCAGCTTCTATGAGATTTATTGCTCGGGCATACAGAGAAAAAAAGGATTATTCTAAATCAAAAAAATGGCTTTATTTGGCGATGGCTGAAACGCCAAATGCGAGAGAACCTTATGTTGAAAGAGCACAGTTATCTTATTTAGAACAAGATTGGCCTGCTGTTTATTACTTTATCCATGAAGCATTAAAAATTAAAGAAAAAAGTTATGGTTATGTTAATGAAGGATTTGCTTGGGACGCAACGCCTTATGATTTAGGTGCACTCGCTTGCTATTACCTGGGCCTCTATCAGCAAGCAATTAATTATTCAAATGAAGCACTAATACTTTCACCACATGATCCAAGACTTTTATCTAATCATCAATATTACTTGGAGCATCAAGAAAAATATCTAAAAAACTCTCTCTGATGCTGACATAAAAAGTCAAAATAATAAGCTAATAAATGCAGCGTTTATAATCCCTAAAAGAGGTAACTCTAATTAATTTGTTTCAGAAATCAGCTTCTATTCCCAATAGGGCTTATTCCTTTTAATTTCAGATTCTATAATATTGGGTGTTGCTGAATAAGCAATGCCTTTTTTCATGACGTAAAAAGAGAGAGCAAATTACAATGTTAACGATGAAGAAAACAATGGAAAGGATAAAATGCGATGTCTCCTCCACCGGTAAGAATGAAACTTATGTCTTTTATGTTTTGTGATGCTGACATAAAATAGATTATTAACATCATAGAAGATTGTCGTTTAAGTTCACTCAACTAAAAAGAAAAATCCTAATAGCATAGCTACTAAGATTTCACCTTAGTCATTCATAGTAATAGGTCACTATTTAATCAGCAACACTATTTGATAAAGTTCCAAAAAAATCCCTAAAACAGATTGTTTTAGGGATTTTAAATTTATCGTTTAGAGGCAGCCAATACTTGTGTCCAAATATCGTCATACTCTTTAATGAATTCTCCCGGATCGCGGAAGGTCTCCATTGGTAAAGAATCTAATAATTCTTGTGATGGGCTATATGCTTCATTTTGTGTCCATTCATCTTCAGATACATTTGCTAATACTTCTGTATTTGGTGTTGAATACATGACATATTCTGTATTCATTTGAGCAATATCAGGACGTTGCATGAAGTTAATAAATTCATGAGCTAGATCAACATTTTGAGCGGTTGATGGAATAACCATTGCATCAACCCACATGTTAGATCCTTCTTTAGGAATCACATACTCCATATCTTCATTCTCATCCATGATATAGGTTGCGTCTCCTGAATAAACAACAGCTAATGCTGCATTTCCTGCAATCATATTATCAATGACTTGGTCGGTTACATAAGCATATACTAATGGACGTTGCTCAATTAAAAGTTGTTTCGCTTCTTCTAATTCCTCAACATTTTGCGTATTCATCGAGTACCCTAATAACTTTAATGCCACCATTAATGAATCACGTTGGCTATCATACATAAAGATATTACCTTTATATTTTTCATCCCATAAGATCGACCAAGAATCCACTGGTTCATCTACTACCGTTGTATCATATAAAATCCCAACAGTTCCCCAGAAATATGGAACTGTGTATAGATTTTCAGGATCATATGGAAGGTTTTTATATTCATCACTAATATATTTAAAGTTAGGAATCTTACTATAATCTAAAGGAAGTACTAACCCTTCTTTAATCATTTTTTCAACCATGTAATCAGAAGGGAAGGCTACATCGTAGTTTGTTCCTCCTGCTTTAATTTTTTGATACATCGTTTCGTTTGAATCGTATAATTCATAGACCACTTTACAATTAAACTCTTCTTCAAACATCTTTAATACTTCACGATCAATATACTCACCAACATTATAAACATAAAGCTTTTCTTGAGCATCACCTGAACATGCTGTTAAAAGTAAAACAACTGAGGCTACAAACATCATCATTATTCTTTTCATGAGATGACTATACCTCCTTTTTCTTTCTAATTGCTAAATTATTTGAAATTAAAACGGAAACTAGGATTAAGCTAACCATAATCGTTGCTAACGCATTAACCGTTGGGCGAATCCCACGTTTAGCCATTGAATAAACCTCAATAGATAAGTTTGTTACTCCATTTCCGGCAGTAAAATAACTGATAACGAAATCATCAATAGACATCGTAAAGGCCATTAAGGCCCCTGCCATAATACCAGGCATAATTTCAGGAATCACAACCTTACGGATCGCTTGCATTGGGGTTGCTCCTAAGTCCATCGCTGCTTCTGCCATATTTGGATTCATCGCATATAAACGTGGTAAAACTGATAAAACAACGTAAGGAATACAGAACATAATATGAGCTAATAACATCGTTGTAAATCCAAAGTTCATTTTAAATGTCTTAAATAACATCATTAATGCTACCGCTAAAACAATATCCGGACTAATAACCGGTAGATAGTTAATATTTAAAACAAATGCTTTTGTTTTTTTTGTTAACTTATAAATACCAATTGAAGTGAATGTTCCAACAACCGTTGAAATAGCAGTTGCTAAAACAGCAACGATTACTGTATAAAAGACAGCCGTTTGCATTTGACTATCTTGGAATAACTCTTCATACCATTGTAAAGAGAATCCTGTCCATTTCCCACTTGATTTCGATTCATTGAACGAGAAAACAATTAATACAGCAATCGGTGCATATAAGAATAAGAACATGATTGCTAAATAAAATCTAGATAACCATTTATTTACCAAGGTAGTGCACCTCCTGCTTGTCCATCTGAATCAAATCGTTTCATTAACCAGATAGAAAGTAAGATAAAGATCATTAAAATCATTGATAACGCAGATCCAAAATACCAATTCCCTGTTAATAAGAATTGTTTTTCAATCAAGTTACCAATCATCATGTACTGTCCTCCCCCTAATAATTGTGGGATGACGAATGTACTTACCGCAGGTAAAAATACCATTATTACTCCTGTAATAATACCTGGTAACGTTAATGGGAAAACAACACGCGTAAATACTTGTCGATTATTCGCTCCTAAATCACGAGCAGCATAGATTAAATTTTTATCCACTTTTGTTAGTGCTGTATGAATTGGTAACACCATGAATGGTAAGAAATTGTAAACCATCCCTAACACAATGGCAAAATCCGTGTACATAATATCAATTGGAGCAATATTAAAGAACTCTAAAATATTATTTAAAATTCCATTTTTCCCTAAAATTGAAATCCATGCATATGTACGAAGTAACATATTAATCCACATAGGCATAATGAATAATAAAAGCAATGAAGATTGACGTTTAAGTGAGCATTGCGAAATCACCCATGCTAACGGATATCCAAAAAGTAAACAAAAAATAGTTGAGATTAACGCAATCCATAATGAACGTGCTAATGTCGCCATATAAATTGGGTTAAAAAATTTAATATAATTATCTAATGTAAAACGAAAAGCCAGCGGATTTCCATCACTTGGATCAATGATACTATATAAGAAAATCAGTAACATTGGAACAATGATCATAATAGAAATCCAGATGATATATGGATAACTTAAACGCTTTGTTGATTCATGCATAACTAAACACCAACTTCCATAACATGAATATCTGCCGGTGCAACTGTCATCCCTACTTCTACTCCGACTTCAGTACTTTGTGTACTGTGAACAATATATTCGCGGCCTTCTACCATCACAATAATTTCATAGTGAACGCCTTTAAAAATAACACTATCGACGATTCCAGTAAAGGCTCCATTTTCTTTCGAAACAATTTGTAAATCTTCTGGACGAATGACCACTTCAACCGTCTCATTTGGGTTATACCCACGATCGACACACTCAAAGATATGTCCTTCAAACTCAACTTTATAATCTTCAATCATCGTTGCATTGACAATGTTACTTTCACCAATAAAGTTAGCAACAAATCGGTTACGTGGTTCGTTGTAAATATCGACTGGTGTTCCAATTTGTTGAATTAATCCATCATTTAAAACAACAATCGTATCTGACATCGTTAAAGCTTCTTCTTGATCATGAGTTACGAAAATGAATGTAATTCCCATTTCACGTTGAATCTCTTTTAATTCATATTGCATATCTTGACGTAATTTTAAATCTAATGCACCTAGAGGTTCATCTAATAATAAAACTTTAGGGCGATTAACTAATGCACGAGCAATGGCAATACGTTGTTGTTGTCCACCTGATAATGAATCAATACTTCGTTTGGCATAATCAGTAAGTTTAATCATTTTTAACATGCGGTTTACACGTTCTGTCACCTCTGCTTCAGGGACGTTTTTCATACGTAAACCAAACGCGATATTATCAAACACATTTAAATGCGGAAAAAGGGCATATTTTTGGAAGACCGTATTAATCTCGCGCTTATACGATGGGATTTGAATTAAATCTTTTCCGTTGAATTCAACTTCACCCGATGTTGGTGTATCGAATCCACCAATAATACGTAATAATGTTGTTTTCCCACACCCAGATGGCCCAAGTAATGTCACAAACTCATTCTCATGAATGGTTAAGTCAATCCCTTTTAAAACGATATCCCCATCGTATTCTTTAGTTAAGTTTTTGATTTCAATTAATGGTACTTTAGTCATACTTGACCCTCCTTAAATAATGCTAGAATGTTGGGGGTGTTGCAACCCAAAGAACAGATGCGGGCACTTTTGAATTGTTTTTTAATTTATGATCCACATCCGCTTTATAATAAAAGCTCTCACCTTTTTTAACTTTATATCTTTTGGCACCTAAAACAAGTTCTACCTCACCTTTTAAAACATAACCGAACTCTTCTCCGTGATGTGGCTCATCATCGTAAGACATCCCTCCAGGTTCGAGATCAATAATGATAGGCTCCATTTCATTTTTTTGGGCATTAGGAATAATCCAACGAATGGTCATATTATAATCTGGTTCTTCTTTTATAAAAACATCGTCCTGTTTAAAAACAATCTTTTCATCTGATTTTTCATCTGAGAAAAATTCACCCAATGTTGTTCCTAAAGCTTCTAAAATGTCAACAAGTGTTGCAATGGATGGAGAAGCTAAATCACGTTCTACTTGAGAAATATATCCTTTAGTTAATTCAGTACGATCAGCTAACTCTTCTTGAGTTAATTGAAGTTCCATTCTTAGGCGCCTTATTTTTTCTCCTATAATCATAATCACACCTCAAATTTCTATTAAATAAATAAACAATTTGTTTACTTATAATAAACCTCTTCTATTATAATATGATTCGTGATTTTGTCAATATTATATCAGTCAAAAATATACCTTTTTTTAATCAATTTTTACATTTTTTAAGGTGAGCTTCATTCCTTATTGTTTGAGATGCTCGACAATTTATACAAATCCTCACTTAAAATGAAAAATCATTTTTAGTGACTCCTCTTTTCCTCTTCTATAAAGCTATGTGCCTTTCTAATTTAATTCTTCGTCACATTCAAAACCTATTTCTAACTTAAGTTAAAAATAAAAAAACCCAATCAATGAAGAAGGATTTTCTTCATCGATTGAGTTAAAAAATAATTATTGATCAGCGTATTTTTTACGTTTATCGAATTTTTTACGCTCATTTGTATCTAAAATTTTCTTACGTAAGCGAACTGATGTAGGAGTAATTTCTACTAATTCGTCTTCATTAATATATTCTAAGGCATACTCTAATGTGATTAGACGTGGTTTCTTTAATACAACTGTATTATCTTTACCCGCTGAACGGCAGTTTGTTAATTGTTTTGCACGTGTAACATTGACTGCTAAGTCTAAATCTTTGTTGTTTTCACCAACGATCATTCCTTCGTAAACAGGAGCTCCTGGTTCAATGAACATGATTCCGCGATCTTCTAATCCCATTAAACCGTAGTTTGTTGCTTTTCCATTTTCCATAGAAACTAAAGCACCATTTTTACGTTCTCCAACTGATCCTTTTTCCATTGGGCGGTATTCAGAGAATGTATGGTTGATGATTCCGTAACCTTTTGTTAATGTTAAGAATTCTGTCATGAATCCGATTAAAGCACGAGATGGTACATCATAAATTAAACGAACTTGTCCATTTTCGTTATGAATCATATTTTGTAATTGACCTTTACGGTATCCCATCGCTTCAATGACACTTCCAACATGTTCTTCAGGTGCTTCGATTTGAACATACTCATATGGTTCACATAATACACCATCGATTTCACGAATGATAACTTCTGGTTTAGAAACTTCTAATTCGAATCCTTCACGGCGCATGTTTTCAAGTAAGATTGATAAGTGAAGTTCTCCACGTCCTGAAACAACCCACTCTTCTTTTGTTCCAACACGTTCAACTAATAATGAAACGTCACGTTGAATTTCTTTGTATAAACGTTCATCAATTTTAGATGCTGTCACGTGTTTTCCTTCTTGTCCTGAGAATGGAGAAGAGTTTGTTGAGAATGTCATTTTTAATGTTGGTTCATCAATGTGTAAGATTGGTAACGCTTCTTCTTTACCGATTTCACAAACCGTTTCCCCAACGTTGATATCTGGTAAACCAGCGATTGCAACGATATCTCCAGCTTGTGCTGATTCAATTTCAACACGCTTTAATCCTAAGAATCCAAATAATTTTGTGATACGGAATTGTTGCGTTGATCCATCTAAACGACAGATTGAAACCATTTGGTTAACATTGATTGTTCCTCGAACGATACGTCCAATCCCAATACGTCCAACATAATCATTATAGTCTAATAAAGCTGGTTGGAATTGTAATGTTCCATTCGGATCCATTCCTGGATCTGGAATATTTTCTAAAATTGATTCAAAGATTGCTTCCATGTTTTCTTCTTGATCAGCTGGATCAGAGCTTAAGCTTGCTGTTCCGTTTAATGCTGAACAATAAACAACAGGGAATTCTAATTGATCGTCGTCAGCTCCTAATTCGATGAATAATTCTAATACTTCATCAACAACTTCTTCAGGTCTTGCAGCCGGACGGTCAATTTTATTAACCACCACGATTGGTGTTAATTTTTGCTCTAATGCTTTCTTTAATACGAAACGAGTCTGAGGCATTGTTCCTTCGTAAGCATCAACAACTAATAAAACACCATCTACCATGTTCATAATACGTTCAACTTCTCCCGCGAAGTCAGCATGTCCTGGTGTATCTAAAATGTTAATACGATAATCTTTATAATCAATCGCAGTATTTTTCGCTAAAATCGTAATTCCACGCTCACGCTCTAAATCGTTAGAGTCCATGACACGGTCAGCTACTGCTTCATTTTCACGGAATGTTCCCGCTTGACGTAATAACTGATCGACTAACGTCGTTTTACCGTGATCGACGTGGGCAATAATGGCAATATTTTTAATATTCATATAGGCACCTCTGTCTGGTAAATTTAAAATTTCATACTGAAATATTATACAACAAAATAAGAGTTCCTGTATCGAAATTTGACTTAAAATTATGAAAAATTTTCAAAAGCCTTTTCAAATCGATGTCACCTCTACATGATCAACGCCTTTATTATCATGACGCTTGTCACTTATAATATCCATAAACTTTACTTCCAACTCTAGACAACCAAAAAAGATGAGCTAATACGCTCATCTTATAAATTTAGGATAAACATCTCTAGTGCTAACTCTTTTTGTAGTACACCAGATTTAATCTTATAATCAATGTTCGCTAATTGATATAAATACTTTGCAATCGTCTCTTGCTCAAAGCGGTGGGATTGTCCATGAATTAACTTCACACGATACGGATGCACATTAAGTGTTTTTGCAATATCAGCCTCACGATAGCCTTGTTTACTTAGCCCAATCACTTGAGACATTAATCGGAATTGATTCGCAATTAAAATGAGTAACTTAAAGGGCTCTTCATTTTGTGTCATTAAATCTTCATAGATTAGGTAAGCCTCTTTAATCTTACGTTGAACCAGTGCATCTGTTAGTAAAAAGACGTTATCTTCTAATTGACGGGCCACTAACAACTCAACGACTTCTACTGATAAAATTTTTGATGGTTGATTCATGAAATAGAGATAAATCTTCTCAATTTCATGGTACAACACATCAATTTTAGCATGCGTCAATTTAATCAATAATTCAATGGCTTTTGGATGACATTCAATTCCTTCAGCTTTTAACTTCTTCTCTGCCCACTGTTTGAGTGATTGCTCTGAATAAGTTTCAAATGTAAACACTTCTGATTGCTTCTTTAAAATCTTCACCACTTTTTTACGCTCATCGAGTTTTTCATAAGGAGCATAAACAATGAGGATATTTTCTGTCACGGGATGTTCTAAAAAATTTATAAAAGCATTTAAATCATGTGCGGGATCACCCTTCCCCTCCTTACCAGTTAAAAAGGATGGGTTACGAACGATCACCGCTTTTTTATTACTTAAGAAGGCGACTGTTTGCAAATCAAAAAGTGCTTCTTGAATGGTCGCTTCTTTCATGTCATAGGACACCACATCGAATGACTCAATTTGATGTTTCGTTAATAAATCACTAATTTTTTTCTCGCACAAAACCGTTTGTTCGCCGAGGATTGTATAAATCGCCATGGCTTCACCTCACTCTTATTTTAACATAAAACAAATTCTTCAAACAAGATGACCGTAAGTTCTTTTCAATCATGACGAGAATGGTTGCTTTTTTATGGATTCATTGAGCTACCATTTTTATAAAACGAGATATTTAGAGTATTATCTAATTTTTTAATTTTTAAATAAAATAATCAATGAAATCGATGAACTAAAGTTTTACCTCTCTTCATTTCAAATTGAATCGTTCCATCAACCTGCGTATTAAGGAGTGGAATGTTTAATGTTGATAAGGTCGATAAAAATTCCTGGCTAGGATGGCCATAGCGATTATTTTTTCCACTGGAAACGACACTAATAGATGGCGCGAGTTGTTCTAGAAAGAATAATGAATTTGAGGTGTTTGAACCATGATGTGCCGCTTTATAAACATCTAGTTTTAATCCTGGATACTGTGAAAGAATATCTGCCTCCACTTCTGTACTTATATCTCCTGTTAATAAAACAGTTAAATCAGAAATTTCAACTGTCAATACGAGTGATTGATCGTTTTCATTAGCTTGCTTCTCATCAGGTTGTAAAAAGGTTAATGTTTGATTTCCACAAGTTAATGTATCATTCGTTTTAGGTGTTAAAACATTCACATTTAATTGTTTAGCTAATTTAATGACGTCCTTTAACTGTTCACTCTCTGAATGCTTAGGGACAACTAAATGTTTAACATTGAACGTTTCCATTAATGGAATGGCTTCCCCAATGTGATCAAAATCACCATGAGATAAGATTAAATAGTCAATGGTTCTAATCCCTTCCCCTAACAAATAAGGCTCTAATGTCTGATTAAAAATGGAAGTCTTCTCACCTATGAACGAAACTTTTCCTCCTGTGTCAACAACAATCGTACAACGTTGATAGGGAGACTGAATAATCGTACTGTCGCCTTGTCCAACATCTAAAAAGGTAACTTTACTTGTCGGTTTGGCACCTCTGACTATCTCTAAAAGAACAAAGGTTGACACCAAAACAATCATCCATTTTTTAGAGTGACTATTTTTTTCAACTAACCAACCTGCTAAAAAGAGCAATAAAATAATTAAAATGACCATTGATAAATTAAGACTCCCAATGACCCAACGAAGATCCAAGTACTTTCCCGCTACAAGGATGACCTGTTCAAAGACACTTAGGATTTTTTCTGTAATTAAAGCAAATGGTGGAATCACTAGCGTTATCAATAGGCAAGGAATCAAAAGAGTCGTGACAACTGGAATTAAAACTAAATTAGACACGTAACTTAACAGATTAATAGAATAATCTTGCGAAATTTGAATTGGTAAGATCGCAAGTTGAGCTAAAAAGGGGATGATAAAAAAAGTGACCTTGGGTGAAAGGGGCTTAATAACTGACTGGCATATAATTAAACAAAACGTTAACCAGTAAGAATAAATAAAACCGATTTGATACACTTGTAGTGGAAAAGCAACGAAATTGATTAAAAAGACGATAGAGAAAATATCGAGTGAAGAAAGATTCCATTTAAATCTTGAATTAATCTTTGCTAGAATTGCCATACTGGCTGCTCTGACAATCGATGGACTTGCTCCACTAATCATCATGAAACAAAAAAGTAACGTCACTACCATTAAATCGGCTAATTCTTGTATCACTCCCAAACGCTTGAGCAGATAACTGACAATCCCTGCTAATAACCCAACATGTAATCCACTGACCGCAAACAAATGAATAATACCAAGGGTCGCATAACTGTCACTGATGTCTTCAGATAAGTCATTTCGGACTCCTAAAAACCAGGATTGAAGATAAGTTGCTGTTAAAGGGGGATACTGTTCTTTAATCCAATTCGCTAATTGAAATTGATAGGCTCTAATCGACCATTCTTGATCAATCACTCGCGTTGAAGTCAGATAGATGGTTCCTCTCATTCCATTAGCTTGTAAATATTGTTTAAAGTTAAAGGCATGAGGCACGGTAGGATCAGTGATTTCTGCAATTTCCGTATTGACTTCCATCCAATCACCTGGCATTAATCTTGGCGTTGAGTTGGCAAGTGTTAAATAATAAAGACCCGCTTCTGTTTGTACTTTGGCTGTTTGCTTCTCTTCAGTTTGCTTTTTAACTTCAATTACTTTTGCTTTATCTATATAGACCGAATCATCACTTTTGACCAGGAGGGATGTTAACGCAACATCAATGTAAATCACAGATATGAGACTTATGAGGAAATAAATCCAGTATGTCTTAGGAAATCGTTTAAAATAGACAAAACCAACTAAAAGAAGAACAAAAACGCCCTCCTTTATGAGTAATCCGACAATGACACTTAAAACAATATAAATCACATGTTGCCGAAATTTAAAGTTCAAGAGAATCACGCAACTTTTCTAGTGTCTTTTCTCCAATCCCACTCACATTCGTTAACTCGTCAATTGACTTAAACTTTCCAAACTCCTCCCGATAATTAATAATAGCTGCCGCTTTAGAGGGACCAATCCCGGGTAACGTTTCAAGTTCTCCTACAGTTGCTTGATTAAGAGAGACCTTTTTCTCATCTTGCGAAGGGCTCCATGCTGTAGCAGTTGAAGCGTTGTTTATTTCCTCATCTAAATGCGGAACATAGATGACCATTTCATCACTAATTTTTTGTGCTAAATTAATGGCTGTTTCATTAGCCATCTCTAAAAAGCCTCCAGCTAATTGAATCACATCATGAACTCTTAAATGCTCTTCAACCTCATACACACCTGGAAAATTAACTTGGCCCTTAACATCCACAATATAATGGTTGACTTCTTCTTCAGCGCTTTCTATCTCTTCTATTTCAGTGACTTCGCATTCATTTTCTACATAACTGTCTAATGAAACCGAATCAATAGAAGAAGTAGATTGATTTAAATAAAAAATTGTTATCATGATTAACGAAGCTAATCCAATAATGATTATTTGCTTTTTCATGAGTATCACCTCATTTTAACTTACGTTAATCACCGTTCAATTCCTTTTTATTTGACAGATTGTAATATTAAGTGCGACACATAAAAAATCCTAGATTCTATTCTAGGATTTCATCCCAATCATAATTTTTTTCTTCAAGATGTGTTTTCAATTGCTCCAACTGGTCGTGATCAAATGTTTTTGTATCAGACGTATAGAATAAACAAACTAAAGTTAAACCTAACAATAACAAAGCGGAAAGACCACACATAAATTTATCAAAGCTTGACATTTTCACGTCAACCACTTCTTTCGTAAAAGATATGATATTGTATGTTAATTGCCTAGATTGTGTGAATATATACTTAACCTAAAAAAGAGCCTTATGGCTCTTATACTAAACTAATAAACATACAACAGTTAAAATGACAACAACTAATCCAAAAAAAGCGCATAAAAACTTTTAACTTTTTTACATATTTATCATTCTACTTTATATTATAAAGACTCTGCAATTTTATCATATGCATTATAAATTAATACGTCATTATAATATGAAACCCAATAACAGTCACCAGAAGCATCGCCGTAATTATAAGCAACAGACCAGGAATTTAATCCCAAATCATCTAATGTTTGTTTAGCAATTGTTGGTACTTCACCCATTCCAACAACTACTTCGTTCCATTGTTCTGCATATAGAGATGGATACATAGCTAATGCTTCAACTACACTTCTCATTTCTGGTACATCAACATTAATATAAATAATTTTTGACTCTTCATCAACTGTGTAAAATGATTTATCACTTTCGTAACTTTCATTTACAATATCAACCCATTTTTGTGCTAAAAAATTAATATTTTCTAATTCTTTTTGTTTTGCCTCTTCCTCAGCTTTTGCTTTTTCTTCTGCTTCTTTGCGTTCTTGCTCTTCTTTGGCTTTACGTTCATCTTCTTCTTTTTGAGCTTTAGCTTCTTCTTCCTCTTTGGCTTTTTGCTCTGCTTCTTTGCGTTCTTGCTCTTCTTTGGCTTTACGTTCATCTTCTTCTTTTTGAGCTTTAGCTTCTTCTTCCTCTTTGGCTTTTTGCTCTGCTTCCGCTTTCTCTTTGACTTCCTGTTCTTCTTTTTCTTTAATTTCTTGTTCTTTTTCTTCATCAATTTTTTCTGATTTTGTATTATCAACTGTCTCTTGTTCTTCTTGAACTATTTCTGTTTCGCCATTATATCCATCCTTAAAACCTTCTTTAAATGATGGTGTTATTGCACATGAAACAAATACAATACAAGTTCCTAAAACTAACACCCAACGATTTCCTTTTTTCCAGAAGTCTATCTTTCTCACAAATTATCACTCTTCTTCCACAAAAGATATGATATTGTATGTTAATTGCCGAAATTTTGTGAAAATGTTATTTTTTTAACTAATTTAATAGGTGGTAGTGTTTTGACATATAGTTCTCTCCACTCATTATAATTAACTACCAAACACTAAGCATTTGTATCATAAGAAACTACAATTGGTTGTATTTGTAATAGATAATAAGATAACTCTTTTTCCTATGTATAAATCTCGATTGTTTTTCTCATGAACTGTATATATAGACTGGATAATTCACTGCTCATTTCATACATCACCCCACCATTTAGGTAATCATAGTATATATTGTCTTTCATTAGATTGAATTGGTCTACTTTTGTACCAGTTTCAACTGATTTATTTATATTAATTGGTTTATTTTTAATGTTAATGTGTGATTGTCGATAATCATGTTAAATTCTTCTTAGCGTGTCATTTATCATCATCCGCTCAATTTGATACAATTCTTTTGATATTGAGCTAGTATATCTAATTAATCTGTTGCTTTTTGCACCTCTTCACTAAACCACTTGATGTATCGTTGAGTAACTTCTAGTGATTGATGATCCAGCAACTCCTTGATAATGACAGGATTTACGTCTGCTTTAACTAAATCTCTAGCATAAGTATATCTAAGAATATGTAATGAGGTCTTTATGGCTTGCTTTTTAGCATAATCAGTAAAGACTCTTTTTAACACATGTAATGTTAATTCCTTACTGTACACGGTTAAGAACAATGGCACTTCTCCTTTAAATCTTGTTAGTTTTAATCAACCAACGAGAATATTAGTTATTCTTTTTGATCAATAAATTGTTTATGGTTTGTGAGCTTTTGTATCCCTCAAATAGAGTGTACGATTGCTTATATCTAAAAATTATGGACCTTAACCTCCCTAACATCTCTAGAACGGATTCCAGTTGCTAAGACAAGATTAGGAATCATCCACATTCTCATTGGCTTAGTAATTAGATTTTGAACATCCTATCTTTTATGATTGGTTTTCATAACAAAAAAAGCACCTCATATCCCTTAATTTTTTATTACAAGGATATAAGATGCTTTTTTATTATTGTTTAAATCTAATACTTATTAACAGCATACTTTAGTATAATTGATATTACTATCTATTTTTGAGCCACGAAGACGATGCGTTCTGATTCTTCTGTTGGGGCTTCATCTAAGAAATCAGCTGAGATTTCTAAGATTTTGAATCCGATATCTTCGAGCCATTGTTTGTACTCTTCAATCGCAAAGGTACGTTGATAGTGTGTTTCTTCGAAACGCTCATAACGTTCTCCTTCACGTTTAAAGAATGTTAATTCGTGTTCAATGCTGTATGGATATTTTCCTTCACAAACATGCCAGATATACGTTAAATCTGGATTCGTATCAGCATATAAGTAATCTTGGAAGATTTCAGTCACTTTAAATAATGAATGAACATCAAAGATTAAAATGCCACCTTCTTTTAAACTTTCATAAAGATGTCTAAATGTTTGAAAGACTTCTGTATCTTTTTTTAAGTAATTTAATGAATCAACGTAAATAACAGCTCCATCAAATCCACTAAATCCTTCCAAACGACACATGTCTTGTTGAACATAATGAATGCCTAAGCCTTCTGATAATGTTTTTTCATAAGCAAGTGATAACATATCTTCTGATAGGTCGATTCCAGTGACGTTATATCCTTCTTTTGCTAAAAGGATAGAAATTGTTCCTGTTCCACATCCCACATCTAAGATAGAGCTTCCAATCGGTAAGTATTGCTTTGTTTTCGCAATCCATTTATGATAAGGAACATCTTGCATTAAAATATCATAATAATATGAAAATGCTTCGTATGCCATTAGACTAACATCCCTTCGATATTCACACGAGGAACGTCAGCCCATAATTTTTCTAAGTTATACTCTAAGCGAGTTTCTGGTGTAAAGACATGAACAACGATTGTCCCAAAGTCAGCTAAGACCCACTCAGCATGGTGTGCCCCTTCAATATGTTTTAATGTTAAATCTGTTGTTCCTTCTAAGTCTTTTAATTCACGAATGATCCCTTGAGCTAAACGGTCATTTTTAGCTGTTGTGATAATCATGTAATCATAGATTGGTGAATGATTTTGCATATCTAAAACAACGATATCTTCTGCGTGTTTTTCATCTAAAGATTTTACGAATTTTGCTAAGTTTTCCAAATAAATCAACTCCATTATAAATATTGACGGTAGTATTCATACGCGGCTAACGTGTCCGGATGAATGTCACCCTTCCCTTTGCTACTTAAATAAGCAACAGTATCAGCAAGTGTTTGTGCAACAGCAACGTCTAAATCTTTCGTTGCTAGCTTACGAATCTCTTCAACTCCAGGTTGCGTCCGATTCGGTTCAATATAATCGGCTAAAAACACAATTTTTTCAAGAGTCGTCATAGCTGCTTTACCGGTTGTATGATATTTAATTGCATTTAAAATATCCGAATCTTTAATTTGATACGTTTCTTTTGCGACAATCGCACCCACTGGTGCATGCCACACTAATGGGCTATAGTTGAGATAATCGGTCTCCTTCGCAGACTCTAATTTTTCTTTTAAAAGATCATTAGGTAAATACTTTGCAATATCATGTAATAAAGCGGCGATTTGTGCCGATTCAACTGAGGCATTATAACGCTTCGCTAGTTGCTCACTCGTAGCGACAACACCTAACGTATGATTATAACGCTTGCTCGGCAACTGTTGTTTAACTTGTGATTTTAACGTTTCTAAATTCATTATGACTATTTCGGTAAGATGATTTGTTTCTTCTTACTTGACTCTTTGTAGAAAACAATTGTTTTCCCAATCACTTGAATTACCTCAGCATTAATCACTTCAGCAATTTCAGCTGCAATCGCTTTCGGTTCTTCAAAGCAGTTTTGTAAAATTGAAACTTTAACTAATTCGCGCGCTTCTAATGCATCATAAACAGTTTTGATTAATGCATCATTAACCCCATTTTTTCCAACTTGAATAATAGGTTGCATCGTATGTGCTAATCCTTTTAAATAACTTTTTTGTTTACCTGTTAACATAATTGTTCCACCTCTAACTGGTTTTCATATTTAAGCTCTTTTTTAAAGAGCAGTTGTTGATCGTTTCTTTAGTTGACCAGTTGATCTCCATCGATTGATTAAGTCTAAGACATTAAGATGTCATCAAACCTGAATTGTGTCATATTTAATAACTTTTGTCAAGTTTACCACAAAGGGCATCACTTAAATCAATGATGGACGAACTAAAACACCCACACCTTTTGGTGCATGAATCGTAATTTCTTGTCCTGTTCCGACTAAGGTAATCCAACCTAATCCTGAAATCACAACATCTGTTTTTTCTTTTCCAATACGGTACACATGTTTTTCCATAGCCATCGGTTGACCATTTTCTTCAACGATTGGCTTTAACACTTGACCGGCTTGTGTTTTCCATAATTGATCGGCCTTTTCTAACTTCGTACGGTGAATATGTAAAGCATTAGAGAAATGCGTAATAAATGATGTACGTTCTCCCTTGACAAAGTCCATGCGAGCTAATCCACCGATATATAAGGTTTGCTCAGGATTTAATTGGTAAACCCCTGCTTTGATTTCTTTTTTCGGTGTAATTTCTTTTAATACTTTTGGTGTCACATAATGCGCTAACTGATGCTCATTAATAATTCCTGGTGTATCAATGATTGAGGTAAAATCATCTAATGGAATCTCAATAATATCTAACGTTGTTCCAGGGAAATGAGACGTTGTGATAATATCTTCACGCTCCTCCGTGAAACGTTTAATAATGCGGTTAACTAATGTCGATTTTCCAACATTCGTACATCCAACAATATAAACGTCACGACCCTTACGATATTTTTCAATCATTTCCATTAATTCATCGATTCCTAAACCTTTAGCTGCACTTACTAAAGCAACATCTAATGGTTTTAACCCCATTTCTTTTAATGAACGGCGCATCCAGTGATTTAATTTCGTTTTATTGACCGATTTCGGTAATAAATCAACCTTATTTCCAACTAATAAGATGTCATTTCCATTGATATGTCGTGAGATTCCAGCGACCATACTTCCTGAGAAATCAAAAATATCAACAATATTAATAACTAAAGCATCTGTTTCTCCGACACGTTGTAAAATTTTTAAGAAATCGTCACTTGTTAATGACACATCTTGTACTTCATTATAATGTTTTAATTTAAAGCAGCGTTGGCAATAAATAATTTGATTTTCCATTTTCTCAACGCTTGATTTTGGCGTATATCCAATTTCTTTTGGATTTTCTGTTTGAATGGTTGCTCCACAACCAATACATTTTAATTGTTCCATGAGGGCCTCCTCTATATTAATCTAAGTATGGTGGAGTCGGTAATTGACGTTTTTTTAATTGTTTCACGACAAAGCGCTCTAAACGACGATTAAATTTTGTTGAATTTTCATCTGAATGTAGATGAATTGGTTCCACTAAAATCGTATATAAGCCTAAACGTTTAGCGACTAACACATCCGTCATTAATTGATCGCCAATCATGATGACTTCAGAACGATGATACTGTTTTAAAATTTTACGTAATTTTAACTTCAATGGCTTTAATGCTTTATGATGAGCCGCTTTAATCGATAAATCTTTCGAAAAATAGGAGACACGCTCTTTATTATTATTTGAAACGATAATGACTTCAAATCCTAATTCTTTTGCGCGATTTAAAAATTCGATGACTTCTGGTGTAGGCGCCTTTACCGCTGCACCCACTAACGTATTGTCTAGATCAGTTAAAATCACACGTTTTCCGTTAGTTTTTAATTTTTCTAAATCAATTTGAAAAACATTTTTAACATATTCATCAGCTACGAAATGATGGATCAACACAATCTCCCCTTTCCAACTTTAAAGTGATGTTCATCAATGAACTTCATTTTTCTACGTATTCATTTCATTTTATCATAAATTCACTATAGTTTTAAGTCTATCGACACGAAGTTGCGCATATAATCTACTAAGTCGATTTATGAGGGAGGATTTTAACCTATGTTTTTATTTCAATTTATCGCCTCACTCTTCTCTAATCTGATTCCACTCGTTGGTGCCATTAATAATCAAGCCTTTCCAGATCCCCTAACTCCTGAAGAAGAAGAATATTACCTCAATCAAATGGCACAAGGAGATAAAGGAGCTCGTGAGAAGTTAATTGAACATAATTTACGACTCGTCGCACACATCGTCAAAAAATATCAAAATCAAAGCGATGATAAGGAAGATTTAATCTCAATCGGAACCATTGGACTGATTAAAGCGATTGATTCATTTTCTCCAGATAAAGGCACTAAATTAGCAACCTATGCCGCTCGATGCATCGATAATGAAATTTTGATGTTATTTCGCTCTACTAAAAAAATGAGAAATGATGTCTCTTTATATGATCCCATTGGATTTGATAAAGAGGGAAATGAGATTTGCCTTATTGATGTCGTGAAAGATGAAGAGAAAGATATAAATGATGTGATTATCCAACAACTTGCGATTGAAAAAATTGAAAAAAACCTTGATGCGCTTACTGAACGGGAACGTGATATTATTATTCGACGATTTGGACTTGGAAATCACGAAGAAGAAACACAACAAGAAATTGCAAAGTCATATAATATTTCTCGTAGTTATGTCTCTCGAATCGAAAAACGTGCTTTAATGAAACTATATCGAGAGTTTATTAAAAGCTAACAGACAAAAAGGGGACCTCTATCCCCTTTTTTACTTTACCTTATACGCGACGTCGATAATTCGCATCTGATGGCATACGCCAATCTGTACGTGGTGAAAGTGAAATGTCTAACACTTTTGGTCCATCTGGCATCGCTGAACGTTTAAATTGTTGTGAGTAGAAACGACGATAGAAAATTTGTAAATATTCTAATAATTTCTCTTCTTCGAACTCCCCTTTAAACGCCTCTTTCATTAAAGCATAAATACGATCTTCGGTATCCCCGTTGTTTAACATATGATATAAGATAAAATCATGAATTTCATATTTACCAATGATTTCTTCAGTATGTTGTTCCGTATTAATTAACTCTGGTGAAATTGGGGTATCTAAAACATCACCTAGCGTATACTGTAACAATTTTGCATCTTCATCATTTGCTGTTAAAGCTTGTGACTCACGTAACATAAATTGTTTGACCATAAACTTAACGAGTGTTTTTGGAATTCCCGCATTTATCGCATACATTGACATTTGATCGCCGTTGTACGTACACCATCCAAGCGCTAACTCAGACATATTTCCTGTTCCAAGAACAAGTCCATTCATTTTATTAGCTAAGTTCATTAAAATATTCGTACGTTCACGCGCTTGGGCATTTTCATAGGTCACATCGACTACATTTGGATCATGTCCAATGGTTTCAAAATGTGCTAAAACCGATTCACGCAAATCAATATCATGATGTGTCACACCTAAAGTTTTCATTAAGTTATTTGCATTAGTATTCGTACGATTAGATGTTCCAAATCCACGAATCGTATAAGCTATAATATTTTTGCGTGGCATATTGATTAAGTCGAATGTTTTAGCCGCTAATAATAACGCTAAAGTTGAATCTAATCCTCCTGACACCCCAATTAAAATCGTTTGTGCACCCGTGTGCTCAATACGTTTAGCTAATCCTGCCATTTGAATGTTCATCATTTCTTCAAACGCTTCTTTTTCCTCTGACTTTGGAACAAATGGCGTGGGATCAAGTGGCTGTTCAAACGTATAGTTTTGATTTTCTACTAAATCGAATGAAACATGTTGTAAAAAATCCATATTATCTTCTGCACTTTGTCTAAAAGCAGAAGAACGACGACGATCAAATTGAATTTTAGAAATATCTAAATCGGCAAACATGACATTCAATTCTTCACGAGAGAACATATCAGACTCCGCTAATAACGTCCCATTTTGTGAAATTAAGCTATGTCCACCAAATACGCCATCAGTCGTTGATTCATAAACACCTGATGAACAGTAAATATATCCCGCTACTAATTTTGAACTTTGAATGCGCACTAAATCACGACGCATACGGCTTTTTTGGTAAACTTCATTACTTGTTGATAAATTTAAAATAATATCTGCACCATTTAATGCTAAACGTTGACTTGGAGAAGAAGGGACCCATAAATCTTGGCAAATCTCAACTCCAAATGAAAGATCATACGTATAGTTATCGAAAATTAAATCTCCAAATGGAACTTTACGTCCTAAGAACTCAATCTCCTCATAATGCTTTACAATTTCATATCCGCGTGTAAACCAACGCTCTTCATAAAACTCCATATCATTTGGAAGATAATATTTTGGAATAATTCCTAAAATTTTATCTTTTTGAATCACGATTGCACAGTTATATAAATTACGATGAATCGCAATCGGTGCACCAACCGTAAAGACTCCATCAAATGGATTACGCTCTAATAAAATTTCAATGGCTTTTTTAACATCTTGTAATAAATACGTTTGGAATAATAAATCACCACACGTATAACCACAAATCGATAATTCAGGAAAAACAAGAACGCCTGCCTGATGATCTTGAGCCACTTTTAATGACTTTAACATCACTTCTACATTTGCAATCGGATCTCCGACTGAAACTTTTGGTGATGATGTCGCAACTTTTAAAAATCCATTATGAAACATGGATTATTCACCTCTTCCATATAATTGATGTTGTTGAACATATTGATCCACACAATTTAATACTAAATCAGAGCGATCAAGATTTTCTCGATACTCCGTTGATGAAACATTCATTTTCTCAAATGAATCTAAAAGAATAAATTGGTGCTCAAATGTTTTAAATTGTCGATGGATAATTTCATCAACGTCAATGTCATCACGTCGAAAGACAATTAATTTATAGTTTTGAATGAGTTGTTCATATTGAACCCAATTCGGTAAATCTTCTAAATTATCAGCTCCAATGACAAACGCAATCTCTTCATTAGGATATTGACTCTTCACAAGCGTTAACGTCTCAAAGGTCGTTAGAACTTTCTTTGCCTCAACTTCTATGGTTGAAACAAAGGTATTCGTTAAATGCTCACAAACTAATTTTAACATGGCTACACGATGAACTGAAGAAATTAATCCTTTTTTAGGATAGCGATCACCAACTGGTAAAAAATAAAACTTATCACAATCAATTTGTTTTAAAATATGGTTTGCGATTTGATAATGCGCAATCGTTGGAGGATTAAAGGAACCACCAAAGATAACAATCATGCCAAAATCACTCCATTTCCTTTTCATTTGTAGTATGAGCTATGAGTCTATCATTTAATCTAAAATAGATAAAAAGAAAACAATCGCAAATGATTTGCAATTGTTTATTTATGACCTTAAATCATAGACACTAATTCAGTGACCATTTCTGAAGATTCTTTTGCTGCAACCGCTAAAAATTCATTAAATGAAATATGTGATTCTTTTCCTGCAATGTCTGATAACGCACGTACAATAATAAATGGTTTCTCATAATGATGACATACTTGTGCTACTGCAGCTGCTTCCATTTCGATTGCAACAACCGAAGGACAGTTCTTTTTAATTAATTCCATTTGATCTGGTCGATTGATAAATGAGTCTCCCGTTCCAATTTGTCCTAACCAGTATGTTTTATTTGCTTTCGTTAACACTTCTTCTGTTTTTCTCATTAAATCAGCATTTGGTTCATAAATCGCAGGCATTCCTGGTACTTGCCCATAGGCATAATTAAATCCAGTCACATCAACATCATGATATAATGTTCCGTTCGATACGACCACATCTCCAATATTTGCTTCTGGGTGTAATCCACCGGCTGATCCTGTATTAATCACACAATCAATCGCATAGTGTTCAAATAATAATGTCGTTGCAATGGCAACATTTACTTTACCAATTCCACTTTTTAATAAAACGACATCTTTTCCATTTAACTTTCCTTTTGTAAATTCAACGTGAGCAATTGTTTTAACTTCTTCAACTTCCATTGCTTCACGTAATAATGTTACTTCTTCCTCCATTGCGCCAATAATTGCAACTGTCATGATTCAGACCACCTTTTTTAATTAATTAATTTGAAAAAAGAGCTGCTTGTGGGCAGCTCAAAATTATTGAACATTTACAATAGCAACTGTTACAACACCTTTTGGTGTAGAGACCATTGCAGTCTCACCCTGACGTTTCCCCATTAAAGCTTGAGCAATTGGAGATTCGTTTGAGATTTTTGAGTCAAATGGGTTTGCCTCTGCACTACCTACGATTTTATAAGTTAATTCTTCATTTGTTTCATCATCACGGTAAGTTACAGTTGAACCGATGGTAATAACGTCACTTCCTTCATCTGATTCAATAACAACAGCATTTTTTAAAATGTATTGTAATTCTTGAATGCGCTCATAAACCATTGCTTGTTCTTCACGTGCTGCATCATATTCAGCATTTTCAGAAAGGTCCCCTTGTGCGCGAGCTTCTTGTAACTTAACTTTAATTTCTTCCATACGCACTTGCGTTAAGTGATCTAATTCATCTTGAAACTTTTTAATCCCTTCTAGGGTTAAATGTTGTTGTTTTTCTTTCATTAAAAATTCCTCCGAATCAATTGAAACCAATAAGATTGATAATTTCAACTATATATTATACATGAACTTAATCGTTTAGTAAACATTATGCCATTAATCCACTAAAAGTGAATGGTTCCTAATTCAGTACATCTTCTTTTAGTATTCCATTTTTAGGATAACTTATTCTATTTTTTAAAAATTATCAAAATTAAAAACGCTAAAGAGATAAAAAGTAAGGCAGCAAGCCTTACTTCAAGTCCTATATTTAGATTGATTACGCGTTTAAAATACTATTAATTTTTGTAATTAATAAATCCAGAGCAACGGTATTTGTTTTTCCATCCGGAACAATGATATCTGCATATTTTTTCGTTGGTTCAACAAACTCCTCATGCATTGGCTTTACTGATTCAATATATTGAGAGATGACTGAATCAATCGTACGACCACGCTCTGTTGTATCGCGAAGTAAACGGCGAATGAAGCGAATATCATCATCACTTTCAACGAAAATTTTAATATCTAATAATTCACGGATTTTCACATCTTCTAAGACGAATAATCCTTCAACAATAATAATTTTAGTTGGTTCAATTTTTTCTGTTTCTTCACTTCTTGTATGTTGTGTGTAATCATAAACTGGCTTCTCAATTGAATAACCTAACATTAATTTCTTTAAGTGTTTCACTAATAATTCATTATCCATTGATAACGGATGATCATAGTTTGTTTTCACGCGTTCTTCCATAGTCATATGACTTTGATCGTTGTAATAATCATCTTGTCGTAATAACGTAATCGTGCGATCTGAGAATGCATCATATAAAATACGAGACACACTCGATTTTCCAGAGGCTGTTCCACCAGCAACACCGATAATTAATGGTTTGTTCATATTTCTCTACCTCATTTTTAGCAATATTTTCAAAAAGATGTCGGGATGATTCCATGATCAAAGCATGGGGATTCAAACTTCTTTATCGTCTTCCAGCCTAGCTGGTTCGATTTCCAAATACGTAGTATACACTATCTTTCTACAAAATTCAACAACATTTCAATAAGAAAAAAGCCTCTCTTTTATCATGCCACTTTCCTCAAACTTCATTAAAAAACCATAGCGAAATTTCGCTATGGTTTTTTACTATTTCACGTGCTTACGCATCATATCATTTGGATATAACTTAAATGGAACTTTGAACTTTAAAACCTGTTTCGGATGACGAGCGACTTCTAATTCTTGTCCACGCTCATCAAACAATTCATCAATCGTCATGATTTGAGTCTCAATTTTTGGTCCAAAGAATTCAACCACTTCACCTTTACGGAAATGGTTACGTTGCTGTAACGTCACTTCCTGTGTGTCCTCGTTATAATCTAAGACTAACCCAATAAATTCTTGAGTTGGATGCTCGTCACGATTATTAAACATTTGCTCCTCATGTGATGGAATTCCTTCAAAGAATGCTGGCGCTGTTTCACGGTTCGCACATTTTGATAATTCCACTAAAAGATTTTCATTGAAGACAAAGTTATCTGGATCTTCACAATATAAATCAATTAATTTACGATACGTGCTAACAACAGTTGCCACGTAATGAATCGATTTCATACGTCCCTCAACTTTTAAACTATCGATTCCTAACTCAATCATTTCAGGAACTGATTGTAATAAGTTTAAGTCTTTTGGACTCATCGCAAATTTAATATCATCTTCACCAAATAAAGCTTTTGTTTCATCTTGATCTTGTTTCACTAAATCATATTCCCAACGACACGATTGGCAGCATCCTCCACGATTTGAATCACGCGCCGTCATATGATTTGATAACGTACAACGTCCTGAGTAGGCAATACACATGGCACCATGAACAAACGCCTCAATCTCAACATCTGTTTTCTCCATGATTTCTTTAATTTCTTCTTTTGTTGTTTCACGAGCTAATACAACACGATGTAATCCTTGTTGTTCCCAAAACTTAACTGCCATATAGTTCATTGTCGATTGTTGTGTACTTAAATGCACCTCAACATTTGGGGCACAACGTTTACATGTTTCAATGATTAATGGGTCCGCTACAATAATCCCAGCGACTCCAATTTCACCTAAGGCTGTTAAGTATTCTTCAAGCCCTTCCATATTTTCATTATGGGCGATAATGTTTGTTGTAATATAAATTTTTGAACCATACTCTTTCGCAAACTCTACTCCTTCACGAATCTCGTCTAAAGAGAAGTTTTGTGCATTTGAGCGTAAACCAAACTCACGTCCACCGATAAAGACCGCATCGGCACCATACATAACCGCAATCTTTAATTTTTCAAGTGAACCTGCTGGGGCTAATAACTCTGGTTTTTTTACGATGATGCGTTTTCCATCAACGATTGCTGATACTGGTTTTCTTGCCATGACCCAGCACTCCTTCCTATCCTACTTATTTTTATAAATTGATGGTTTATAGAAGAATCCACGATCTAACAAACGGTGCTTCGGTTGAATTTCTTCCATTTTTTTATATAAGGCACGTCCAACTTGGTTATATTTTGCACGGTCCTCAATGCATAAATCAATCGCAAAACGATAAGCTTTCGTCGCATTGATTAAATAGTCGCTTGATTTTAAGATTCCATCAATACGAAGGCTATCCACGCCTGCATCAATGAAATCTGCCAAATCATCAATCATACACACATCACTTCCATTAAAGATATGTGTTCCTTGTTGGTCTTCAAAAACTGGGTAATATAATTGACGTTCAGAATCAAATAAGAGTAATCCTTCTTCACGAGATTGGATTTTTTCAACAACTTGTCCTTGGAATTTTAAATAGTTTCCTACTAAATTGCGACGTGATTGGAACATACAAATTGCACCATGGACTAAAATTTCCACTTCACCTTTCGCCTGTTCTTTTGTTTCAATCACAGGTTCTTTCATGATTTCTGGCGCTAATACCGTACGTAAAACACCACGATCATACCAGTAATTCACTGTGAAATAGTTCGTTCCAAGCGTCTCACTACTCCAATGTAAAGTCATGTCTGGTGCAACTTGTTTTGCGATCATGTAAGCTCCTGGATCAGAGAAACGAAGGGCATCAATCGGTAATGATTTAATTTCATCAATATATGTTTTTAAATCGTCTAGTAATCCATTAGGCATAATCGCATTAATGGCTACATATACTTTTTTATTATGTTTTTTAATTAACTCAACGGCTTGACGTAGTTCATCTCTGTTAAAATGACCAGCTAATCGTAAACCGAACTTTTCTTCACCGATAATAAAGGCATCGGCACCTGCTTCAATTAATGGTTCAATCTCATGTAAATCATGAGGAGTAACAACTAATTCGGGTTTTTTCATTTTATCAACTCACTTTATAATAATGACAATATAAAATTATAAACTACTTAAAAAATATTTGCACTTATTTTGACCTAAATTGTTAAAAATAATCGCTCGGTACTTCTCTCTTAGTTTATACAAAATTCAATTTTTTTATAAAATGGATCATTTTCAATCAAAAACCACCGCTAAAGTCTTAGCGATGGTGTCCTGTTTATTTAACTTTTTTCTTTAAACTAATCGCCACGCCATCTCCAATTGGAAGTAATAACGTGTCATAGTTTGGATGGTTAGCCAACCAATCATTATAACGATTAATTTTACGAACTAATTGTTTTAAGTTGCGGCTTTGTTTTTGATTATTATCAAAAATATGTCCATGGAAGATTAAGTTATCACTGATAATCATACCATCTTCTTTTAATAACGGCTCATATTTTTCAAAGAATTTTTGATATTGAGCTTTCGCTGCATCAATGAAAATGACATCATATTTTTGAATCGGTAACTCTTCATTGGCAATCTCAAGGGCATCGGCCTCAATTAACGTTACCTGCTCTTTAATGGTTGATCGTTCGTGATAAGCGATGGCTTCATTATAACGCTTTGGATCACGCTCGATACTCACGATGTGAGTATTTGGTAAATGTCTGGCCATCATTAAGGAAGAATACCCAATGGCTGTCCCAATTTCTAAAATGGATTGCGGTTGTTTAATGCGTAATAATTGAAGCATTAACTCAAGTCCTTGATCTTGAATAATAGGCACATCAAAGTCTTGTGCATATTGTTTCATTTCTAATGAGAGATCATCATGAATAATCGTTTTAAAACGACCCATTAACTCTAATAATTGTTCATTCATTTGTTTACCACCTTATTGTTACTTACAAACGCTCGCTCCTGCTTCATAAGATGGAAGCAAGTTCGCACGATAGAACGCCATATGTTCCTCATATGTTTCAAAGAAATGTGTTTTTCCATCGACACAGTTAAACATATCAGCAATAAAGTAAAGATATTTATGCTCTTCGGGCTGTAAAACTGCCTCAATGGCATCGAGTGTTGGACTACTTACAGGCCCAATTGGAATCCCTTGCGTCACGTAGGTATTATATGGAGAATCAACACGTGTCATTGCTTCTGTTACACGAACAGAATGATCACCTAATGCATATAACACGGTCATATCACTTTGTAAATACATGCCTGAATTGATACGATTAAAGAAAACCCCAGCGACAGTTGGCATTTCTTCTGTACGTTGAGTCTCTCCTTCCACAACAGACGCTAATGCCATGACTTGATGAATACTTAATGAACTTTTCTCAAATAAATCACGCAATGGATTTAACTTACGCTCAGTAAGATTTAATAACTCATGCGTTAATTCATCTACCGTATAAATATCATCAACAAAGGCATAGGTAATCGGGTAAATATACCCTTCTAGTGGATATTTAATGCCTTCCTGTAAAACATCCTCCGTTAAAAACCAATACTCATCAATTAAAGTTCTTACATAACTAGGATTTTTCCATTCCATTAATAAATCCTCAGCTGTCAATCCTACTAAGGGTGACATCACGGCTGCAATGTATTCTAAATCATAACCTTCTGGAATTGTCACTTTAACCATATCAGGTTCCATGACATCTCCCGTTTCAAACTTTTGATACATTTCTTCTAATGTTAACGATGGGGATAAGGCATATTCTCCGGCTTGAATATGAGACCAATCGTTTAGGCGGACAATTAAATCTGCCATTTTAGGATGTTTAATTAAACCAAGTTCAGCTAATTGTTGATTCACTCTCTTAGTCGTTGTTCCAGGTTCAATTTTATAATTCATTACCGTTTCATCCTGTGAATCAACGGGTTTTAAGGTTGAATCATATAAATAATATCCATACCCTCCTACTGCTATTACGATAAGTAGGATTAGTCCCATGATAAGACTTGCAATTTTCCTCATCTATCTTCACCTCTAAAATAAACAGTGCAAAAACGAACCCGTAGGTCCGCCCTTGCACTGTTGTTTATGAATTATTCTTCACCTTCAGCTTCTTCATCTGCTAAGAATGTATTGATCACTTCTTCGATCATATCCCACTCAGCATCTGTTTCAACTGGAAGTAATTCTCCACCTTCATTGTTATTGCTTGGAACGTAAGCAGAAACGTGTAAATCCACATTTCCATCTTCGTCTTCATGTTCAGCACCCGCTGGGTAATAAACAACATATGATTTATTATAATCATCTGAATCAAATGTGAATAAGATCTCACATAATAATTCATTTCCGTTTTCATCGATTACTGTTAATTGATTTTCATCTAACATAGTTAACACCTCTTACTGTAGTTTACACGAATGAACGTGCTTGGCTTGAATCTAAATAACTTTGCAAAATAATCGTTGCTGCCATTTTATCAACGACTTTTTTACGTTTATTACGGCTAACATCTGCTTGGATTAAAACGCGTTCCACTTGCATCGTGGTTAAACGTTCATCCCACAGAATGACCTTAACATTTGTCGCTTCTTCTAATTTCTTAGCGAAATCTTGCGTCACTTGACCGCGTTCTCCAATTGATCCATTCATGTTTTTTGGCAATCCTAAAACAATTTTTGAAACGTGCTGTGTTTTGACTAGTTGTTGAACGTGTTGAATTGCTTTTTTATAATGATTCTCTTCAAAACGGAACGTTTCGACTCCATGAGCCATCATTCCTAATGCATCACTGATTGCGATACCTAATGTACGTGTTCCTAAATCTAATCCGAGTGTTTTCATTTTTTCGACTCAATAAACTTTTCTAATAAAACTTCAATAATTTCATCACGTTCAATTTGTTGGATTTTATTGCGTGCCCCTTGATAGCTTGAAATATATGCTGGGTCTCCTGAAATCAAGTATCCAACGACTTGATTAATTGGGTTATATCCTTTTGTTTCTAATGCTTCGAAGACATCCGTTAAAATTAATTCAACTGTTTCATTTTGATTTAATTTATCTTGTAGGGCCTCGTCTAGCATCATAGTATGATTTGAGATCATGCAATTCACCACCCATAAATAGTCATTAACTTTATTTTACAATATTGTTAAAGGGATGAAAAGAATTATAAATTATTTTTTAACCATTCATCAACATTTTGAAGAGCTTCATTAATTTTGCTAGCGTCTTTTGCTCCGGCTTGGGCCATATCTGGACGTCCGCCTCCGCCTCCGCCACAAATACTTGCAACTTCTTTAACAATCTTACCAGCATGTACCCCTTGTTTCACGTAATCATTTGTTACACCACAAGAGATGGCTACTTTACCGTCTACTGCACTCGCTAAAACGATAACTGCTGACGTTAATTGTTGTTTGAATTCATCAATCATTTGACGTAAATGATTCATATCCACATCAACTAAGCTAGCTGTTAAGACAGTGAATCCATTCACTTCATGTGTATTATTGACAATTTCCTTCATTTTTAAATGCGATAATTTAGATTTTAATGATTCATTTTCGCGATGTGCTTCTTTTAATTCGTCTAACACACCCTCTACACGTTCTTCAAGTAAGGCTGGTTTTGTTTTTAATGTTTCAGCAACAGCTGCAAATCGGTTAATGAATGTATTCATATATTCAAAGGCTGCTTGACCTGTGACAGCTTCAATACGACGTGTTCCCGCTCCGATTCCTGATTCAGAAATAATTTTGAATAATCCGATTTCTGATGTGTTTGAAACATGGCATCCACCACATAACTCAATACTGTATTCTCCAGCTTTAACTACGCGGACTGTATCTCCGTATTTTTCACTGAATAATGCCATAGCTCCCATTGTTTTTGCTTCTTCGATTGATTTTTCGAACACTTCAACAGGAAGTGATGCCCAGATTTTTTCATTGACAATGGTTTCAATGCGTTGTAACTCTTCAGGCGTTAATCCTTGCATATTTGTAAAGTCAAAACGTAAACGCTCAGCTGATACTAATGATCCTGCTTGGTTCGCATGCTCTCCAATAACATCTTTTAATGCTTGATGTAAAAGGTGAGTCGCTGTATGGTTTTTCGTTAAAGCTAAACGTGCATTGACAGTCACTTGTGACGTTACTGCATCATTTAACGATAATGTTCCATTAACATTAACTGTATGTAAATGTTGACCATTAGGAGCTTTAATAACATCTAAAACTTCTACCGTTGCGTTTGTTGTTGTCATTAATCCTGTATCAGCCACTTGTCCTCCACTTTCAGCGTAGAATGGTGTGATATCTAAGATAACTTGTCCTTGACCCGTTAATGAATCAACCACTTCACCATCTTTTAATAATAAGATGACTTTTCCTGCTGTTGACAATTGCGTGTAACCAACAAATGTTGATTCTTCCTTGAAGTTCATTAATGCTTCATTTTGTGATTGCATACTTGCTACATCTTCACGAGCATTACGAGCACGTTCACGCTGAGCTTCCATTTCTGCATCAAATCCAGCTTTATCTACTGTAAATCCTGATTCTTCAGCATACTCTAATGTTAACTCATATGGGAATCCGTAAGTATCGTATAACATGAAAGCATCTTTACCGTTGATTGTTTTTGTTTCACTCTTAGCCATTAATTCAGTTAAGATTTTTTCACCATCAGCTAATGTTTGACGGAAACGATCTTCTTCTGACTTGATGACTTTTTGAACTAATTCAACTTTATCGCAAACGTATGGATAATAATCTTTCATGATGTCTGCTACAACCGGAACTAATTCATACATAAATGCACGGTCAATTCCTAAGTTTTTACCGTAACGAACGGCACGACGTAATAAACGACGTAAGACGTATCCACGACCTTCATTTGATAATAAAGCTCCATCTGCAACAGCAAATGTAACAGTACGTACGTGGTCAGCGATGACTTTGAAGGCAACTCCTGTTTCTTCTGTGTACTTCACTCCAGAAATTTCTTCAGTCTTTTTAATAATTGGCATGAATAAGTCTGTATCGAAGTTTGTTTCTACTCCTTGTAGCACACAAGCCATACGCTCTAGACCCATCCCAGTATCTATGTTTTGATTTGGAAGTAATGGATATTCACTACGTTCTAATCCTTCTTTAGAGTTAAATTGAGAGAAGACGATGTTCCAAATTTCGATATAACGATCATTTTCAATATCTTCTTCTAATAAACGAATTCCGATATTTTCTGGGTCGTATTTTGTTCCACGATCAAAGAAGATTTCCGTGTTTGGTCCACATGGTCCTTCTCCAATTTCCCAGAAGTTATATTCCAATTTAACAATGTGCTCAGGTTTAACCCCTAATTTAATCCATAAATCGTATGTTTCTTGGTCGTTTGGATAAATCGTTACGTATAATAAATCTTTATCGAATCCAAACCATTCTGGTGATGTTAATAATTCCCACCCCCAAGTAACAGCTTCTTCACGGAAGTAATCTCCGATTGAGAAGTTTCCTAACATTTCGAAGAACGTATGGTGACGAGCCGTCTTTCCTACATTTTCAATGTCATTCGTACGAATTGATTTTTGAGCATTTGTAATACGTGGATTGTTTGGAATTTCACGCCCATCAAAATATTTCTTTAAGGCAGCAACCCCACTGTTAATCCATAATAACGTTGGATCGTTTACTGGTACTAATGGTGCACCTGGTTCGATCATATGTCCTTTTGATTTAAAGAAATTTAAATACATTGATCGAATTTCTGAACCTGTCATGTATTTCATATTTTGTCACCTCTTTTGAAAAATGAGTATAAAAAAAGCCCTTACGAAATAAGGACGATTTGAACGCGGTACCACCTTAATTTTATTTTTTCGTTTGAAAAAATAACACTCGAAGGCAATAACGGCGCCAACCGATAGGTTTTACCTACACTCCAGAAGTAGCTTTCGAGTATTTTTCGTTAGGATTTATCTCAGCCTAGAAATCCCTCTCTGTGAAACTGCAAATCTCTACTTTCTTCTATCAACATTTTGTTATTCGACTCTATTTTATCGATTTTATCTCAGGGTTTCAAGCTTTTTTTTGGATTTCACCAAATAATTACGTGAAATCTGACTAAAATGAAGAAAAACTCTCCCACCAGGAGAGAGTTTTTTCTTAAAATGGCATCATATCATGAATACAATCTTGCCAACAATCCATTTGTCGGCGACATTTTCTCATTTGTCGCTGAAATTGTCTTCGATAATAGCGTGGATCATCATAATACATAAATGTTGCCACTAACGTAACAGCAAAGAATAAGAATAATACCATCTTCTTCATGTAGTTCACCTCACTTCAACATGATAGTCTTAGTTTGGGTGATTTCACTTTTTTTATGTCCGAATTCCGACAAAATTAGCAAATAACTATTCCTCCATAAAGTCGTATGGCGTTATCCCTTCCAATTGTTCTTCATCCAAATAATCAAATGGAATATGGTGCTCTTTAAAGTAATCAGCAAATGGATTTTCTTTTGGCACTTGTTCCTTCTGAAGATCAAAACGAAGTCTTAATGTCGTTTGACGTTCTTCGCCTTCATTTTTAACTCCTTTATCAAAGGCTAAATATTCACCAATGACAATCAATGATCTTTTAGCACGCGTAATTGCTGTATAAATGAGCTTTTTTTGAAGCATGACATGATAAGCATGCGTCATTGGTAAAATTACAATGGGATATTCTGATCCTTGTGATTTATGAACTGAGACACAGTAAGCGTGTGTTAAGTTTTGAAGATCACCTTTTTTATAGGTCACTTCTTTCGTATCAAAACAAGCAATCAGCTTTTCTTCTTTATCATCATTTTCATTTTTATAAGAAATCCCAATGACTTCTCCTACATCACCATTCATCACTCCCGTTTCTGGTTGATTGGCTAACTGTAAGACTTTATCACCAATTCGAAAAATACGTTGACCAAACGTCATTTCACGCTTATTTTGTTCATCAGGTGGATTGAAAATTTCTTGTAACATGACATTTAAACTATCAATCCCACAATCACCTCGATACATCGGAACTAGAACCTGAACCTCATTAGCCGTATACCCTTTGGAAATGGCATTTTCAACAATTTGCTTTAAATAAACAGGAATCTGTTGGTGTGTCGCTTCAACATATAAACGGTCAGGCTTTTTCACTCGTAAATCATCTGGAAGATGATTATTTTTCACCGCATGAGCTAAGGAAATAATGGATGAGTCTTGTGCCTGACGATGAACGGTTAATAATCTCGTTAGGGGAATAGCCCCACTTTCAATTAAATCTTTCAATACCTGTCCCGGCCCAACCGACGGTAACTGATTATCATCACCAACTAAAATAACTTGTGCGCCAGTTTTGATACTTTGAAAAAGCTGAAAAGCAAGTAGGGTATCAAGCATTGAACTTTCATCAATGATAATTAAGTCATAGTCAAGCTGAGAAAACTCATCATGCTGAAAAACACCATCTACGCCATAACCAAGTAAACGATGGATGGTTGAGGCCTTAAGTCCTGTCGTTTCTGTCATTCGTTTGGCAGCACGCCCAGTGGGGGCAGCTAAAGCAATTGGAAATGGCTTTTCAGAAGTAGCATATTTAGTGGGATCAAGTGAAAGGTGATGAAGTAAGCCGTAAGCTTTTAAAATCCCTTGAACAACGGTCGTTTTACCTGTTCCTGGTCCACCTGTAATGATACTAACTGGCTGTTTTAACGCCATTTTAATAGCCTCTTCTTGCTCAGGAGAATAAGTGATCGCCATTTCTTCCTTTAATTCGCTAATCGTATTTAAGACTTGCTCATCTTCTGCTTGAACTTCGGTTTGAAGCCTCATGATTGATTCAGCAATGCCCTTTTCACTATTCACAAGAAGCGGAATAAATAGAAAATCTCCTTCAATATAGATCTTTTTCTTTTGAATTAACGCTTGGATTTGACCTTCAATTTGAGCTAAGTCCAATAATTGATTCGACTTTTGATTTAAATATTGTAGAGCACTTTGAAGAAGCTGTTTATGATACACATACGTATGACCTTTTTGAATCGCAATTTGATCGATGACATAAAGTAAAGCTGCACGAATGCGTCTTGGGTCATCACTTGCAACCCCTAATCGTTTTGCCAGTTCATCAGCTTTAATAAAACCGATTCCCTCAATATCATCAATTAAACGATAAGGATTCTCTTGAATAATCTCAAGGGCCTGATACTGATATTTTTTAAAAATCTTCATGACTAATCGAGGGCTTAAATCGTAACCGTAAAGTGGTGCTAAAATTTGTTCCGTCCCTTGTTGATCAACTAACGTTGCATATAATTTATCGGCTAACTTCTTAGAAAGTTTCGGCACCTCATCTAACGCTTGACGATTTCTTAAAATGACATCAATCGCATTTTCTCCTAATGTCTCTACAATCTTTTCAGCTGTTTTTTGTCCAATTCCCTCAAAGATATCGCTACTCAAATAATGAACAAGTGACGATTTCCCACGAACCGTGACACTGTCATATGACGTCGCTTGAAATTGCCACCCGTATTTTGGATGTTGCGTCAAACTTCCATTAAAACGATACGTTTTATGAGACACTAATTTAGGAAAATAACCTGATACTGTAATTTTATGATGTTCTTCTTTATCATTTAACCCTAACGTATCAATCACTTTCTCATCCACGGATTTATATGCCAATTTTAGTTGTTCTTCGTTGCATTGGTACTCAGTCACTAAAACAGTTCCAATAGAGAAGCCATTGTCCTCATTAAAAAATATAGAATCTAAAAATATCCCTTGAATATAGTTGGCTTCTCCCATTAAATTCATCCTCTCTTAATACATGCGACGTTCTCCATCTTTAAAGGCTGCTTCGATACGTCCGCCACCTAAGCAAACGTCACCTAAATAAAAGACAGCTGCTTGCCCTGGTGTAACCGCGCGAACTGGATCTAACATACGAACCTTTAATGTCTCATCATCCATCCACTCTAATTCAACATTAACATCTGGTTGTCGGTAACGGAATTTCGCTGTACAAGTAAATGTTCCAGTAAATTTCTCACTTGGAATCCAGTTTACATTTGATACATGCGCTTCATCAGCATACACATACTCGTGATCAAACCCTTGACCAACATATAAAATGTTTTCTTTTAAGTTTTTCCCAATCACGAACCATGCATCACCTTTTCCACCAATTCCAAGACCTTTACGTTGACCAATCGTATAATACATTAATCCGATATGCTCACCCATGACTTCACCATCTAACGTTTGCATTTTTCCTGGTTGTGCTGGTAAGTAGTTTTGTAAGAATTGCGTAAAGTTACGCTCTCCAATGAAGCAAACTCCTGTTGAATCTTTCTTTTTCGCAGTTGCTAATTCCATCTTCTCTGCAATTTCACGAACTTCTGATTTTTGTAATTCACCAACTGGGAATAATGTTTTGCTTAATTGGGCTTGTGTCAACTGACTTAAGAAATAAGTTTGATCCTTATTATTATCTACGCCACGTAACATTTTCACTTCTTCCCCATGTTCAACACGCGCATAATGCCCCATAGCAATGTAGTCACACCCTAAATTCATGGCATAATCTAAGAAGGCTTTAAATTTAACTTCTTTATTACACATAATATCTGGATTTGGTGTACGTCCTGCTTTATATTCATCTAAGAAATACATAAACACACGATCCCAATATTCTTGAACAAAATCCACACGATGAAGTTTGATTCCTAATTGATCAGCAACAGCTTTGGCATCCATATAATCCACTTCTTGTGGACAAACATCATCATTCACGGTTGGATTTCCTAAAATATCTGAGTTAGCAGCGCTATCCCAATTTCGCATGAACACACCCTCTACATCGTAGCCTTGTTCTTTTAATAAGTAAGCAGCGACTGAAGAGTCCACACCACCTGACATCCCAACGATGACTTTTTTTCCTTTATTTAAACTCATTTATTGAACCTCCAATATTCTTATATATATATATCTTTATCGTCTAACAGACGGCATCATTTTCAAGCAAGTTTACTATAGTATCGTGCATGGACATGATGTTCTATTCTTTATTATAAGCAAAAACGACTGGATAAGCAATGCTTGACGATTTTCGACCACTTTTAATCAAAAAAAAGACAGTTTAAACTGTCTTTTCTTTTTTTAACGTTTTCCTTTATCGTATGGCTCACCCGCAGCTTTTGGTCCAACAATGTTGCGACTAAAGATCATTAAGGCAACAAGTGTCATCACATATGGTAACGCATTATAGAATTCCATTGGAATTTCAAGTGATTTTAATGTATCGTTAATTAAAGCTAATTGTCCTAATGTCTTCATAAATCCGAAGAAGAATGAAGCAAATAAAACTGACCATGGATTCCATTTACCGAAGATTAAAGCGGCTAATGCTAAGAATCCAAGACCGGCTACTGATCCATTAAACTCATTCGATGTCGTAACAATAATAATTGCTCCTCCAAGACCGGCTAAGAATCCTGAAGCTAATACACCAATGTAACGCATTTTATAAACATTGATTCCCATTGAATCAGCTGCTTGAGGATGCTCCCCACAAGCACGTAAACGTAAACCAAATGATGTTTTAAAAACAATATACCATGTTAAGATAACTAATCCTAAAACGATGAATGTTGTTAAATACATTTTACTAAAGAATAATGGCCCAATGACAGGAATATTAGATAAAACTGGCGCATCAAAGCGAGAAACACCTTTAACGATACTAATATTTTGTGATCCTGTTAACGTACGAGCTAAGAAGATCGTTACAGCAGGTGCTAATAAGTTAATGGCTGTCCCTGAAATAACTTGATCGGCCTTTAAATTAATACTTGCATAGGCATGAAGTAATGAGAAGGCACAACCGGCCACTCCTCCTAATAAAATTCCGATCCAAATAATCGAATCATTTCCAGCATAAAATTGATTAATAAATAAGGCTGTTGTAAAGCTTCCGACAATCATTAATCCTTCAAGACCAATGTTGACAACCCCACTACGCTCACTAAATAAACCACCTAATGCCGTCACTAACATAGGTGCTGTGAAGGCTAAGGCATAAGGCATCATTGAAACAATAAAATCCCACATTATTTCGCACCTCCATCTTTTTTCTTAGGAGCTACTTTTTTAAAGAAGCTTTGGATTAATAAAGCAATTGCTGAGAAGTAAATAATTGTTGAAATAATAATATCAATTAATTCACTTGGGATATTTGACATAGCTTGCATGAATGCTCCCCCAACCTTCATAAATCCAAATAACGCTGCTGATAAGAACACTCCGATTGGTGTATTTAAACCAAGTAATGCAACGGCAATTCCATCAAAACCTTGTGCTGGTAAAACCCCAACCTTAATATGGTTTGTATATCCTACATAGAATGTTGCTCCTGCAAGACCTGCTAATACACCGGCAATAATCATTGAAAGAATAATATTACGTGTTACTTTCATCCCTGCATATTGAGCGGCATCTTGATTATATCCAACGGCTTTTAGCTCATAACCAAATGTTGTTTTCTCTAAAATAAACCAAACAATAAAACATGCAATAATGGCAAGGATTAACCCTAAGTTAACCGCTGACCCACTAAAGAATGAAGTCATCCATTCTGTTTTTAATGACGCCGTTTCTAAAATAGTCGCTGACTCAGTTGAATACTTACCAGGAATTAATACTTTAACCGCGTATTGTACACCCCAAAGCGCAATATAGTTCATCATGATTGAAGTAACAACCTCATGAATTTTAAACTTTGCTTTTAAAAGACCTGGAACAATCGCCCAAACCCCACCAGCAATCATCGCACCAATCACCGCGACCGGTAAGTGAATAAAACGTGGTAAATCAAGAGTTGCCCCTAAATAGACCGCCATAAATCCACCGACTAACATTTGACCTGTGACCCCGATATTAAATAAGCCTGTTCTAAAGGCAAATGCTACAGAAAGACCTGTTAAAACCAATGGTGTCATTTGTAATAACCCATTACCAAATTGTTTAAAGTTTCCTGATAAAATCCCTTTAAATCCACCTTGGAATAAATAAGTGAATCCTTCAACTGGATTATATCCTAATAGGAATAAAACAACAAATCCAACCATAAATCCAAGAACTACTGAAGCAAAAGGTGATAATTTCTTTTGAACAGCATCATCTGATAAATTAAACTTAAATTTCTTCATTACTGCTCACCTCTTTCGCGACCGGCACCAGCCATTAACAATCCAATTTCTTGTTCATTCGTTTTAGCTGTTTCAAGGATTCCAACAATCTCTCCTTCATAAATAACAGCAATACGGTCTGAAACATTTAAAATCTCATCTAATTCTAAGGAAATTAATAAGACTCCACGACCTTTATCGCGTTCTGCAATTAATTCACGATGAACATATTCAATCGCACCAACATCAAGTCCACGTGTTGGTTGAGCAGCAATTAATAATTTTGGTGAACGAACAACTTCACGACCGATAATCGCCTTTTGTTGATTACCACCAGACATACTACGTGTTGTAGTGATACTTCCTTGACCACTGCGAACATCAAAACGTTCGATTAATGTTTCTGATTGCTCACGAATCGCCTTACGGTTTAAAACTCCACCTTTACTGAATGGTTGTTGATAGTATGTTTGTAAAATGAAGTTATCTTCTAATGAATACTCTAAGACTAATCCATGTTTATGACGATCTTCTGGAATATGACCGATTCCTGCTTCTGTACGCTGACGAACTGACATTTTACTAATATCTTTACCATTTAATTTAACTACTCCGCTATCTGCTGGTTTTAATCCTGTAATAGCTTCAATTAATTCGGTTTGCCCATTTCCTTCAATTCCAGCAACCCCTAAGATTTCACCTTCACGCAATGTCAATGATAAATTCTTAAGCGCCTCAACACCGCGAGCATTTTTCACACATAAATTTTCAACTTCAAGAATTGGAGCCCCTACTTTAGCTTCTTCTTTGTCTAATTTAAATGTAACTTTACGTCCAACCATTAAATCAGCTAAATCTTGTTCTGATACTTCATCAACGACAACCGTTCCAATTCCCTTACCTTTACGGATAATCGTACAATGTTTAGCAACAGCTTTAATTTCTTTTAATTTATGGGTGATAATAATGATTGATTTTCCTTCAGCTGTTAATTGCTTCATGATTTGCATTAAATGCTCAATTTCTTGAGGTGTTAAAACAGCTGTTGGCTCATCGAAAATTAAAATTTCAGCATCACGATATAACATTTTTAAGATTTCAACACGTTGCTGCATCCCAACTGAGATATCCTCAATTTTCGCATATGGATCAACGTGCAGGTTGTAACGATCTGATAATTCAGCGACGCGTTTTGCGGCCTTTTTAATATCAACGCGACCTCCAAATAGTTTGGGTTCACTTCCTAAAATGATATTTTCAGTAACAGTAAAGTTGTGAACTAATTTAAAGTGTTGGTGCACCATCCCAATTCCAAGTTCCGTTGCAACGTTCGGATCGGTAATTTTCACTTCTTTCCCGCGAACCTTGATGCATCCACCATCTGGTTTATAAAGCCCGAATAATACACTCATTAACGTCGACTTTCCAGCACCATTTTCTCCTAAAAGGGCATGAATTTCTCCTGGCTCGACTTGCAACGTAATATTATCGTTGGCTTTAATCCCTGGAAACTCTTTTGTAATATTGAGCATCTCAATAACGTATTCCATAGCGTTACCCCTTTCTACAATTAGTGTAATGTCCTCTGTACCTTTTTGATTCTTCATTTAATTTCGGGATTTTCGAATCGTTTTGCTGTTAGAGTTTAATAATTTTTAGAACTATAGACGACTTTTCAAACTAGTGCCTATTCCTATCTATTATAGGATATTCCGAGCTCCATAATCAACAAAAAATATCGAAATTTGTAAAAACTTATGTAATTTTTGAATATTCTTTCAAAAATCATTACTTTTGTCATAAAAAAAGTACACGAACATGAGTCCGCGTACTTTTATCCTCTTTAATCAATGATTAGTTTCCTGATAAATTAAGATGACTTGCATCAAATCCTAAGTCTTCTAACATTGCTGTCACTTCATCTAATTCAGTTGGAACTACAATTGTTCCATTTTTAATTAATTCGAATGCTTCATCAGCTGCTTGTTGTGTCGCTTCAGATAAGTTTGGATTTTCAGCTGGTAATCCTACTCCATCATTTTTAGCATCCATTGTGATTACTTGCCCACCAGTAAATGTTCCATTTACTAATTCATCAATTTTATCATATGCTGCATTATCAATACGTTTAATCGCTGATGTTAAAATAACTGAACTTCCATCAGAAATGATTCCATCTTCATATTGGTCAACGTCTACACCAATGACGTAAACATCATCTCCAGCTTCAGCACGTACTTTACCTTCTGCAATAACACCGTTTCCAACTCCACCTGCTGCTACGAAGATGATATCGATTCCTTTATCATACATTCCACCAGCTTGAGCTTGTCCACCTGAAACATCACTGAATGTTCCATTGTATAAGTAGTCTGCCACTTCTACATTTGTTCCTAAATTTGCATTAGCATACGCAACCCCAGTTACAAATCCGTATCCGAATTTTTGTACGGCTGGAATAATCATTCCACCAATGAATCCAACTTTACCAGTTTTTGTTTCAAGAGCTGCCGCAATTCCTGCTAAGAATCCAGCTTCTTGCTCAGCAAAATAAATCCCCACTGAGTTTTCTGCTACTCCACCTTCAGGTTCTCCATCAAGAATCACAAATTTTGTTTCTGGATTTTCAGCTTGTAATTTTCCAATCGCTTCTTCAAATTTGAATCCTGGAGCAATAATTAACTCATTTCCTTTAGCTAATAAGTTATCCGCAGCCTCTAAGTAATCTTGAGTTGCTTCTCCACCTGGCTTAATATATTGCGCTTCAATCGTTCCATTCTCTTCTTGGTAACGTTGAATTCCTTCCCAAGTTCCTTGGTTAAATGACTTATCATCAATTGTTCCTGAATCTGTCATCATTCCGACTTTAATTTTGGCTTCTCCGTTTGTTGTTGTTCCTTTGTCACCCTCACCTGTTCCACAAGCTACTAATCCTAAACTTGCAGCTAAGGCAATCGTTAACATTGAAAATTTCTTTTTCATATTTATATGGCCTCCTCATAATCAATACAGCAATAGTGTAACAAATTTCATAAATTATGTAAATCTTTATTCGTCATTTTTTTACTTTTTTTCATATTTTTTTCCTCATTTATTACTTTTTTCTGTATTAAATTACATTTTATACCTTATAGTAACTAAACTATAATTTTAACGATGACCTAATTCCCTTTGATTTGCAACTCAATTTATCTTCAACTTTTGTCGATTAAAAAACTCAAATTCAAGCATTCCTACACTTTTATATTTTTCATTCGTGTTTCACCCAAATATAGTCAGAAAAAGCTTAATTTATTTGAACTTGATTTACATGATAAGCTCTATACTAGAACTACTTTTTGAATAGCATTTTTTAAGTGTCTACATTGATTTTTTGAGCTCTATTAAACAAAACTGTTGTTATCAACTCTTTTTCTACTTGAAAGAGATAGACTCTTTAAAAACGATATTCAATAACCATTGATATCAAACGATTCATCATCAATAAGATGATCTAATATAGCTATTTTTTTCGACAACATTTTTATCCGCAACAAATAGCACCTAAGAAGTCATTTAAGACTTTTAAACGTTTGTTTATTTCTTTTGATGAAAGCCCCTCTGTTGTTCAAATAGTTTGTGATCCACCCCTTAGCATCGTAAGTCATATTGAGGCAATAACACCTTCCAATGAATATTTAATCATTTAATGTAATCCCCCATTTTCATTTACACTCCATTATGACAATCAACTCATTTTTTTAGGAAATATAAGTGCCCAAGAAATGTTTTTATTCCTCCTGCTTATTCAATCACTTTTTCCCCTAAAATATTTGAGTCATAATGCTTTAATTATTTGACAAGTTATAGCTTAAAAGATGATTCTATTAAATAAAAACTGTGATCCCTTCATAAAATTTCTGCTTTAGAATCGGTGAAATCGTTAGGACACGATAAATCAGAATTAGATTTTTATTCTTAGTTATCTAGCACTTTCAACGAATTAAAAACCATAAAAATACCATTAAAACCTATTTTTGTAATAAATTCGACAAAAACTGAGTTTTTTGAAAAAATTAAAAAAAAATAATTTACAAGCTAAAATTATTTTGTTAGAATAAAAATTCATCACAAATGAGGAGGCCATACAACGATGAAAAATAAATTTTCAATGTTAACTATTGCTATCGCTGCAAGTTTAGGCTTAGTAGCGTGTGGAGGAACAACTGAATCAGCAGGAGACAACATTAAAATTGGGATGATGACGGATTCAGGAACAATTGATGATAAATCATTCAACCAAGCAACTTGGGAAGGAATCAAACGTTACGAATCAGAAAACGGGACAATCGTAGCTCAATACATTAAACCAATTGGAGAAACAACAGCTGATTATATGCAAGCAGCTGATGACTTAATTACAGCTGGAAATCAAATGATCATTGCCCCAGGATTCAAATTTGACGAAGCCATTACAAAATTACAAGAACAATACCCAGACATTAAATTTGTAATGATTGATGGACAACCAGAAGAGGTGGCTGAAAATACAATTGCTATTTATTTCGCTGAGCACGAAGCCGGATTCTTAGCAGGAATTACAGCAGCCTTAGAAACAAAAACTGGTAAAGTTGGATTCATTGGTGGAATGAAAAGTGAATCTATTGAAAAATTCGGATATGGCTATGTTGCTGGTGTAGCCTATGCTAATAAACACTTTGGAACAAATGCTGAAGTCGTAGACTATTTATATAATGGAACATTTACAGATGTTGCTGGTGGACAAGCACAAGCAGGTAGTATGTACGATAAAGGAATCGATATCATCTTCACAGCTGCTGGACGTGTAGGTAGTGGTGTTATTACAGAAGCAAAAACACGTGCTGAAGCTGGAGACAAAGTTTACGTCATCGGTGTCGATGTGGATCAATACGAAGATGGAATCTACAACCAAGAAACTAACGAATCAGTCATCTTAACATCTGCACTTAAACGAGTGGATAATGCCTCTTACACTAAAATTGATGAATTCATCAACGGAACATTCACAGGTGGAGAAGTGATCACAATGACTGCTGAAGTTGATGGAGTTGGTTTACCAGAAACAAACCCGAATTTAACAACTGAGACACAAGAAACAGTCAATGAATTATTAGCAAACATTAAAGCTGGAAACTTAGTTATTCCTTCAACCGAGGCTGATGTACAATCTTTCTTAAGTGAGATGGGATACCAAGGAGCAAAAATTAACTTTTAATTATTAATTAAAAAGAGTCGTCTTTAACACTAAGACGACTCTTTTTTGTATTGAAATCTAATCCCGATCATAGTTCTCTTGTCAAAAGATTTCATACAAAATTCCTTTTATCTGTATGAATAAAAATTATCACTAGATTTTGTACAAGCCCTGGATTAAAAAGCTGAATTCTATTAAATCTAATGATTTTAGAACAAAGCTTTTCTTAAAGATTAGATTATTTCCGATTAATTTTAAAGAAATTCTCCCTCTTATCACAACTCATTCAATAACTATGCCTCACTAAAATCTTTTAATCCCCTCTCTTCACTAGAATAGTTATTGAATTTTTATGACTAATGAATGCTTGATCTATTTAATATCAAGCCAACCAATTGTCCTTTTAAATTAGAAATACTTGTTAATTCTTACTCACAAAATATAAATCATAGGATGTTTGATAATAATGGGCCCTACTCATCAGAGGACATGTCTCCAATCACTTTTGAAATTCAACTTTTCTAACATTCACGTTCCATCTTTTTTCGCGAAAAAATCAAATTTAAATAACTAACCTCATGGCTATTCTCATAAACATACAAACCTATCTTAATGATAGTTATTAACAAACTCCAATTAAACAAAAAAAACTAACTATCCTAAGATAGTTAGTTTTGATTATTATTTATAGTTGATTGTATTCGCTTGATATCCTACCTCAGATAAGAATGTATCTAATTCTTCGCCTGTTACTGGGACAACTAATGCACCTGATTGAATTTCAGCTAAAGTTTCATCAACTTTCGCTTGTGTATCTGTTGTTAAGTTAGGATTAGTTTCTGGTAAACCAACTCCATTAGTTTTTGCATCCATTGTAATAATTTGCCCACCTGGGAAGTTCCCTTCACCGTAAGCTTTTAATGTATCATAAACCGCAACATCAATACGTTTAATAGCAGATGTTAAAACAACAGAACTTCCATCATTCATTAATCCTTCATCGTATTGATCCACATCAACACCGATGACATAAACTTTATCTCCCGCTTCAGTACGCGCCTTCGCTTCGTTGATAACTCCGTTTCCAACTGCAGCTGCTGCTGAGAAGATAATGTCGATTCCTTTATCATACATTCCACCAGCCATCATTTGACCACCTTGAACATCGTAGAATGTTCCTTGATATTGATAATCAACTACTTCTACATTTGTTGCATAATTTTCGTTTGCATAAGCGACACCTGCTAAGTAACCCCATCCAAAACGTTCAACAGCTGGAATTTTCATACCACCAATAAATCCAACTTTTCCTGTTTGTGATTGTAATGCTGCAGCCACACCTGCTAAGAATCCAGCTTCATGTTCTGCGAAATAAATAGCTGTTGTATTCTCAGCCATTGTCGCTGGTTCTCCATCTAAAATCACAAATGAAACTTCTGGATTCGCTGTTTGAAGTTCAGTGATGGCTTCTTCAAACTTAAATCCTGGAGCAATAATTACATTATTTCCAGCCATCATTAAGTTATCTGCAGCACTTAAATAATCAGCTGTCGTTTCACCATTTGGCTGAACGTGTTGCCCTTTAACTCCTTTATGATCTTTTGTATAAGCTAAAATTCCTTCCCAAGTTCCTTGGTTAAATGATTTATCATCAATTGTTCCTGAGTCGATCATCATTCCTACTTTGAAGTTTACATTATCAGTTCCAGTTGTCGAACCTGATTCCCCCTTGTCACTACTACATGCTACTAAAGCGATCATAGCAACCATCGTTACGATTAACATTGATGTGAATTTTCTCATAGTTGTCCTCCTAGTTCTAAAATTTCCTTGAATAAGTCTATCAGAAAGAGGTGGTTTTGTAAACATATATATTAAATTTACATTTTTTTACAAAAACACTACATTCATTGACTAATTTTATTATTTGAACTTTTTAAAACGATATGAGTTTTTTTTCACTTTCTATTATTAAATAAGCATAAAAACTATTTTCATTAAAAAATTCACCTAACAAAAGCAATTCTATCAACTAGTCTTAACCATCTCCATAGGTGAAATTATCTCCTGCTATCTACTATCACTCAAATCGTTCATTTCTCTTCATAACTTCTTACTGCTTTTAGTAGAGGATAACGTGTGACTCTTCTTTTATTTTTAGAATACTCGATTTCTAACGATTCTAATCACTAACTAAATCTGTGCCGATTAATCCAGAACAAGTTGATTTTTCAATAGGAAGGTGCTTGTATCGATATCTTTATAAATTCGCTACCATCTCATGATACTGACTTTCGGTCATTAATACCTCTCGCGGTTTGCTCCCTTCACTTGGTCCAATTAATCCACTTGATTCTAAATCATCCACAATACGTGCTGCACGATTATACCCGATTCTAAATCGACGCTGCAATAAAGAAGCGGAAACTTTCTTCGTTTCAATAATATAAGCCAGTACTTCTCTCATCAACGGGTCCTCCATCATTTGTCCTTCATTTTGTACCTGCTCAATATTTTCTAAGAAGTCTTGCTTCACCTCTTCAGGTTCAACTTGTGATTTAATAAATTCAACGATTCGAACGACTTCATCATCTGAGATAAATGCTCCTTGAACACGAGTTGGATTTGATGCTCCCATCGGTAAAAATAGCATATCCCCTTTACCGAGTAATTTCTCAGCTCCTGGCATATCAATAATCGTACGTGAATCAACAGCCGATGAAACCCCAAATGCAATACGTGATGGAATATTTGCTTTAATAACTCCTGTAATAACATCTACTGAAGGGCGTTGCGTTGCAATAATTAAATGAATCCCTGCGGCACGCGCCATCTGTGTTAAACGCATAATACATTCTTCCACTTCTTTTGAAGCCACCATCATTAAATCAGCTAATTCATCAATAATAACCACAATAAATGGAAGCAACGGTTTAGTACTCTCTTGCGTTTCATTATATTGTTTCACATACTCATTATAACCTTCGATATTACGTGTTCCACTTTCGCTAAATAACTCATAACGGTACTCCATCTCAGAAACAACTTTCTTCAAAGCTAATGAAGCTAGACGTGGATCCGTTACAACCGGTGCGAGTAGATGGGGGATCCCATTATAACCATTTAACTCTACTTTTTTCGGATCAATCATTAACATCTTTACCTCATTTGGTGTCGAACGCATTAAAATACTACAAATAATCGTATTAATACACACCGACTTTCCTGAACCTGTTGCCCCAGCAACGAGTAAGTGCGGCATTTTATTTAATGGAGAATAGACCGTTTTCCCTGAAATATCTCGCCCTAATACCATTAATAATTTTTCTTTTTGTTGTTTTTGAGGGACTTCTTTTACAATCTCTTTAAAAGTAACCAGCGTTTGCTTTGGATTTGGCACCTCAATTCCAATCGCTGATTTCCCTGGAATCGGAGCTTCAATTCGAATTCCTTTTGCAGCTAAAGCTAAGGCGATATCATCCGTTAAGTTTAAGATTTTACTGACCTTAACTCCGACATTCGGTAAGATTTCAAACCTTGTGACGGCAGGGCCAATATGAACCTCCTGTACCTTTGCCTTGACATCAAAGTTTTTGAACGTATCCTCTAATTTTCTAGCTTGGGCCTTTGCACTAACAAGCAATCGTTGTGAATTATTCGTTTGTTGATAATCAACCAATAAGTCAAGCGGTGGCAAAATATAGTTTTCATCATTTAAAACAGGTGAATCCATCTCAATGACAGGCTCACTCACTTCATGAGGAGGCTGCTTATCAAACTCTTTAATTTTAAATTCATTTCCTTCATCTATGAGTTCTTCTACTTCTTCAATTTCAATTGCTTCCTCATCTACTGTTTCATTAAGTAAGGTCACGACTGTCGCATGATCAGGTTCCTCTTCCTGAACTTCCTGGCGTTGACGAATTTTTTTAGCTTTAACACTTTTCTTTTTCGAGGCCTGCTCTTGACGCTGCTTCATCTGATAATCTTTGATTCCCTCGTATAAGTCTTTAAAAGTTAAATTACAGATGAGTAAAGTTCCATAACAAAGGACTAATAAAGCTACCGCATACAAACCAATGGACGTAATTAATGGAACTAATACTCCATAAATCACAGCTCCAATCAACCCACCTCCGACTGTAAATGACGAATTTAAAAGATCGTTCGAAAAATAGTAATTCCACATCCCTCCAAGTAATGCAATATCATGGGCATTAAACTCTCGGTATACCGGAAGATGACTAAAAACAATTAGTGAAATAAACACTAAATACCAACCAATCTGCTTTGCACTAAAGAAAGTTGGAATTTGACGTTTAACGATCATACGGCCGCCATTTACAACCATCGCAATGGCAATGAGCCAAAAGAACTCTCCAAAGACAAATAATCCGACTTGCTTAAAAAACGTTCCAATTAACCCCAGCTGACCAAGCATCAAAATAGCTAGTAACACTAAGACAATTCCAATCAACTCTAAATATAAATCATTTAAAATAGTTTGTTTTTTATGTTTAACTTTCTTTTTGCTTGCCATATTCATACCTCTATCATTTCAATGTTAATGTAACTATTATCTCATAAAATTCATTTTTTTCCATTATTATTCTGACTTCTTCTCACAAAAAAACTACCTCTCGATCTGAGAGATAGTTTTCTAAATATTATAAATTAAACTCTTCAACAATAGGAATGATAATAGGTTTGCGTTTCGTTTTATTAAATAATAATTTTCCAACTTTATCACGTAACTCTTGACGTAATCCTTGCCAGTTAACATACTGTTCTGTCACGAATTGACCAATAATGTTACGAACTAATTCATCTAATAATTTATATAATTCTTCATTTCCTTTTTCGTAAACAAATCCTTTACTTACGATTTGTGGTCCCGCTACAATTTCTTTTGTATTTTTATTTAAGTTAGCAATCACAACGATAATTCCGTCATTTGCCATGAGTTGACGATCACGTAAGACAACACTTCCAATGTCACCAACACCTAATCCGTCCACTAATACTTGATCAATTTGAATATGTTCTGTATGGTTCACTAGTTCCCCTTGTTGGAACTCAACGACATCACCATTATCTAATAAAATAATGTTCTCTGAATGATATCCCATTTGCTCTGCTACTTTCGCATGAGCCACTAAATTGCGATATTCCCCAATAACCGGCATAACGTACTGTGGTTTTAATAAATTCATCATTAACTTCAAATCTTCACTACTTGCATGTGACGATGGTAATAGATTTTTATTAATCACACAAACTTGTGCTCCTGTGCGATATAACATATCAATCGTACGTGCCGCTTTAATCTCATTCCCTGGAATTGGCGGTGTCGCTATAATGACTGTATCTGTTTTTTCGATATGAATTAAACGGTCTTGATGTTTAGCCATACGAATTAATGAATTAAATGGCTCATAACGATTACCTGTCGCTAATACGACTAAATTTGATAAGTTATTATCATTTTTCTCATCAATATATAATAAGTTCATTAACATTGATTTTGGAATACGTAAGTATCCTAATTTTACTGCAATATCGACAATACGTTGCATTTTACGTCCAATAATGGCAATCTTACGTTTATATTGAACAGCTAAGTCAATGACTAACTGAATTCGATGTAAATCTGAAGAGTATAATGAACAAATAATACGCCCACTCGCACGAGAGAAAACTTCATCTAACTCATACTGAAGTGAGGTTCCCGTACTTGTATGTCCAGCTTTTTCAGCATTGATACTTTCTGACAATAAGCAAAGAACACCTTCTTTTGAAATTTCTGAAATACGTGCATAATTTGTTTGATAGCGACCCTTTGCACTTTGATCAAACGTAAAATCAGAAGTATAGACAATCACTCCGTCAGTTGTATGAATACAAATCGCTACTGAATCTGGAATACTATGAGTGGTTTTAAAGAAGGTTACTTTAATCTCTCCAAAGAATAATTCATTATTTTCACGGATTTTATAAAGTTTATATTGTTTAAAATCTAGTCCATTCTCCGTTAATGAATCTTCTACTAAAGACATCGTTAAGCGTGTTCCATAGACTGGAACATTAATAATACTCAATAATTGAGGAATAGCGCCAATATGATCTTCATGACCATGTGATAAAAAGACCCCTTGAATGCGAGAAGCGTTCTCTTTTAAATAAGTGAAATCTGGGATGACGGCATCAACCCCTAATAAATCTTCCGTTGGATATTTTAACCCTGCATCTAAAATAAAGATTTTATCATTAACTTCTACTACATATAAGTTTTTCCCATTTTCATCGAGTCCACCTAAAGCAAATACTTTAATTTTTTGTTCTACTACTGATGCCACATTCTTATCGTTGTCAATGATATGAAACAAAATTTCGTTTCACTGGTTACGTCAGTTGACAACGATTCACCTCCTTTAATTTAATTTTTTAACTTAAAAGTTTCTCACTGTAACCTAATTAGTCACAATCTGACTCACTATGTCATTTTCATATCAATGATATAAAAGGTAAGATACCCCTTACTTTTTATCATGAGTTTATAGGTTTCCTTTTTTTGAACGGTTCTTCTCTTCATTAAACTTTGATTTCTCATTCCAAATTGATCGTTTTATTTATTAAATGATACGGATACAAATTTGATTTTAAAAATAAATGAGCATGAGTTAGTGTCAATAAACATAAAATTTATGTTGTCCTATTTATCATTCGACGTCACGCATTATTACATACGTCCTTAATGTTCACTTTCTAAAAAACAATGACGACTAATCTATCAAAACGTTCCTCGTTTTGCAAAACTAAAGCTTAAACTAATCAGGAAAAGATACCATTCAATATGTGTTAATTATCAACTTAAGGATTGTTCTCTTTAACTAACTAAAAAAGATAGAGAACCTAACCTTCATTCGTATAAAAAGGAAAATGTTTATCTTCTACAATCATTATAGTACATCACGTCAGTAACTGACAAGTGTTACCGTCTTTTTTTTAGACAAACTATCGAAAATAAAGTCTATATAAAAACAGAGATGTATTTTAAAATTTAGATTCAATTTTAGTTTGTCAATCGATTGGATACTGGCTTCCCTGGCATTTGCCAAGAAAATATATCCTCTGATGATAGGGCTTTAAATCTTTTCATCATATAAAAAAAACATCTGCCATTCAACAGAACAGATGTTTTTTACATGTTTATTCATCTAATAGTCCTCTAAGTTCATTAAAAAGTTCTAGAGTTTCAAATTGATCCATCTCAACTAGCGGAAGTCGAAGTCCTCCAACCTCCATTCCAAGTTGATTTAATATCGCCTTAATTGGAATTGGGTTGGTTGTACAGAACAATCCTTTATAAAGAGGCTTTAACTTCTCATTCAAAGCTTCAGCTTCTTCAACTTTACCTTTTTGATAAAGCTGATAAATTTGATTCATTTGTAAGCCAGCAACATGTGAAGCAACTGAGATTACGCCATCGCCTCCTAGTTTGATTGTTTCCAAATAATTAGAATCATCCCCACTATAGAGACAGAAGTGATCAGGGGCTTGTTCTTTTAACGCTTTTAATAAGTTTAAATCTCCACTAGAATCTTTAATCCCAACAATATTTTTGATTTCTGCTAATTCTAAAATACTTTCTAACGTTAAGCTAACGCCCGTCCGTGAAGGGATGTTATATAAAAGAATCGGCAAATCAGTTGAATTAGCAATTTCTTTAAAATGTGTCATCAATCCAACCTGATTCGGCTTATTATAATAAGGAGTCACCACCAACACCGCATCTGCACCAATTTCTTCAGCTAATTTCACATTATGAATCGTTGTTTTTGTATTATTCGTTCCTACACCTGTAATAATCGGAACAGTTCCACCCGCAAAATCAACTGCTGTTTCCCAAATTCTTAAGCGCTCAATCGCTGTTAAAGTAGGCGCCTCTCCCGTTGTTCCCGTAATCACTAAACTCGTTGATCCGTGTTTTAATAAATGAATAATCAACTTTCGTAAACTACTAATGTTTAGTTGATTATATTCATCAAATGGGGTTACCATCGCCGTAATAACCGGACCAAAACTTTTCATAACTCTCACATCCTTTACTTAAATTAAATTATAATGTAAAAAGTTTAATGTATCCTCAAGCTTCAAAGCATCGACGTAGAAGGTTAGTTCAACCGGTGTTCTTTGTTGATTCATCCAGCTCACACGAACATAATTTTCATTTTTAATGAATTCTAATTCGTTTTCTTTCAAGTAATGTTCAACTGCTTCTTCATCATGAACTTGTGCATACCAATACGCCCCTTGTTTAATTAATAACTCACAATTAATGGGGCAATTTAGCCCTAAAATTTCATAACGAGTATATCCTGATTTATACGTCAAGCTTAAGGTATTCACCTCCTCATCAACGACATAAGTTCCAATATGATCAGCCGTTGTGGAACGCAAACGTAAATTGACATGATTTTTTTTAGCTAACTCGACGGCTTTTAAATGAATAACTTTTGCTCCTCTTGCAGCAAGCGCAATCAAATTATCATAACTAATTTTCTCTAAGACACGTGCATTTTTCACTAATTTCGGATCAGCGGTCATGACCCCTTCAACATCGGAGTAAATATCAACATAACTCGCCTTTAAGGCACCCCCTAAGGCAACAGCTGACGTGTCACTCCCTCCTCGTCCGAGTGTGGTAATATGCCCTTCTAATGTTGTGCCTAAAAATCCCGGGGCAACTAACACATCATATTCATTAAATAAAGAAACTATTTTACTCGTTTCAATGGTAATAATATTAGCATTACTATAATTATTATCAGTTTTAATCCCTACTTCATCTGGAGCTAAAGAAGTGACGTTTAACCCTTGTTGTTGTAAAAAGTCAGACATCACAATACTCGAAATAATTTCTCCACATGAAAGTAGACGATCATTTTCACGCTTAGACACATGATAAGTCACAAGTTCCTTTAACGTATCAGTGGCGTATGGCTCCCCGCTTCTACCCATTGCTGATACAACAACTACAACTTTGTACCCTGCACTTACCTCACGCCGAATATGCTTAAATGCTTGAAATCTTGTTGCTTGATCCCGTACTGAGGTTCCACCAAATTTCATAACTACAATATCCATTTTAATCACCTAACAATCCATGACGATGCATATAATAAGCAATTTGCACACTATTTAAGGCGGCTCCTTTTAAGATATTATCAGCAACGACCCAAAAATGAACAACATTTTCCTCAAATAAATCTTTTCGAACACGTCCAACAAACACCTCATCTTGATGAGCTAAATACGAAGGCATTGGATATTCTTGATGTAAAATATTATCACGTAAGATGACATCAGGACTTTGCTTAAATACCTCAATAATTTCTTCTCGATCGTTAACTGGTTTTTTCAACTTAACTGTCACTGAGACACTATGACCATACCGAACAGGAACTCGAACACAAGTCGCATTCACTTTTAGCTCATAATCATCTAATATTTTTTGTGTTTCATTGATCATTTTGATTTCTTCTTTCGTATAACCTGATGACAAGAAGACATCAATTTGTGGAATGACATTATGGGCAATTTGATAATAAATTTTATCTGAACGCGTAGGTAAAATCTGTGGCTCATAAGACTCGTCACTTAATTCTTGCTCATACTCATATAAGGCTTTAGCTCCCGCTCCTGAAATCGCTTGATATGTTGAAACATTAACCGATTCAATCCCATAGGCTTCAATTAATGGTTTAAGTGCCACCACTAATTGAATAGTTGAACAATTTGGGTTCGCAATTAATGGCGTATTTTTGGATAAGACATGAGCATTTACTTCAGGAACGACTAATGGAATCGTTGGATCCATACGGAAAGCACTCGTATTATCAATGACAACTGCACCTTTTGACACGGCAATTGGAGCATACTTTAATGATACACTCCCACCCGCACTAAAAAACGCTAAATCAATGCCTTCGAATGAATCTTCTGATAACTCCTCAATTACAATTGGTTCCTTTTTAAACAAGAGAGTTTTTCCTGCCGATCGTTTGGAGGCGAGTAAACGTAAGGAAGAGACTGGAATAGGATAACGCTCTAGTGTTTCAATCATACTTCTGCCAACCTCACCACTTGCCCCAACGATTGCGACCGCATATCCATGTTGATTCATCACAATCTCCCCTTTTTTTCATTTAAGGCGATGTAATCTCTCACAAAGCGAAACAAATAATAAGCAGCTGTTTTTGGAGCGACAATACTAGGTAATGAACCGGCTAATTCTGATTGAATCCCTAATTGTTTCGCATAGTCAAAATCAACACCACCTGGTTTACTACTCACATCCATGATGTAACAATCTTTTCTCACATGGTTCAAGGCTTTTTCATCAAGTACCATCGCAGGTACAGTATTTACAATCACATCATAATGATGTAAATCTTCAACCATCAAGTCAATATGAATCGGATGCAATCCCATTTCAAATAATCGGGCTTCATCTTTTTTCTTTCTGAAGGTTACACTCACATATGCACCTAACGCTTTTAAATCTCTTGCAATCGTTAATGAAGTTCGACCTGATCCAATCACTAAAATCTCTGCTTGATGAATTGTAATATCTGTATTTTTAATGATGTTATAAATCACTCCTTCCGCTGTAGGAATAGAGTTATAAATTGCGACTTCATCATAATCAAAAATAACTTCACATTTTCTTGGAACAGACTTTAACAATGCCATTAATTTAGGATATCGAATCGGCGTAAAAATCACACAATCTTCTGGTAAACTTAATAAAACTTCTTCTGTTAAACGTAAATGAGTATTTGCAATTTGTCCACTTTCACTAATTCCACCAAAAGGCAAAATAAAATAATGCGTTTCCTTTAAAATATGAAAATCAAAGCTCACTGAATCACGATAATACTGAACAAGATCTAACCCACTATCACGGATGTACTCAGACAAATAATTCATCCGCTTATCATTGTTTATGATCAATATCATAATAACCACCTACCTCCTATCTACTTACGTAGTATTTTATGAAAACGAGAAAGGTCTGGTGACATATATCGCTGTGATACTTCGGCAATAAAAAAAGCAACTCTTCATTTAAAAAGAGTTGCTTTTAATTTTAATTAACTACATTCTGGCCTAGTTCCTTGAACTATTTCATCAACAGTTTTAAATTGATATCCTTTTTCTTTTAATTGATTAATCATTGGTTCTAGTGCAATGACTGTTTCTGGTTTAGGATGCATTAAAATGAGAGCACCCGGCTCTAATTTTTTCATCACCCGACTAATCAGAACATCAGCACTTCCTCCCATCCAATCGATCGTATCTGCTGTCCACATAATTGAATACATTCCTTGATCATACGCAGCTTTTAACGTTCGATCATTAAACTCTCCAGCTGGAGGGGCAAAATAAATAATAGGTTCATTAATAATTGAACTTAAAACATCATTCGTCTTTTTAATTTCCTCAACGTATTGATCATAAGTAAATCCACCCCAACGTGAAGGATGCGAGTAAGAGTGGTTACCTATTAGATGACCATCATTATAAAGTTTTAACACTTGATTCTTATGATTTTCTGCATAACGACCTTCAAAGAAAAATGTTGCACGTACTCCCAAACGATCTAAAATCGTCATCATTTTATCCAACTCTTCTTCTCCCCAAGCCACATTAATGAGTAAAGAGACGTACTGACCTTCTTCATTTCCTTTATAGATAGGTCTTTCACGGAATTGTTCAGGATCTTGTTTATAATCAATTTTCTTACAAACAATGAGTGAAGGATCAAACTCTCCATTTAACAACATCTTATTATAAGACAACTCATAATCAACTTCAGCACCTACTAGACCAGGAACAAAATCCCAAACACTATCTATTCTCGGTTCAACAGCTTCAAATCGATGAGTTTCCATATACTCAACTAGCTTCAAATGAATTTCATCATTCATATTTGAAACTGAATAGGCTTTATGATAAAAATTAACACCGATTAACAGTGTGACATAAGCAACAATCCCTAAGACTGCTCCTATCTTTTGCTTCACAGCTTTCACCTCTAGTCATACGATTTAATCTTTAACAGTGTGCCACGATTACTATCAGTTTATTCATTTTTTACTCAAATTTATCATTTGACTTTAATGTTTTATGACATAAATCTAATAAATTGTAAAAAAATGCTATTTTAAGCTAGAGGAGTCATGACCAAAGATTGAATACCTTATCTATCATTTATTAAAAAACTAAATCATCCTCTCTTCAAATATTATTATTAAAATGCCCCTATGGATCAGTAGCAGTCCCTGTCTAACAGGAGAGCACAACCTTCATAATCCTCCTTATCCTATTAACATCAACTCTTTTGAATCTATCTATTTTATGATACAAAAATTTCTTAAAATAAATCCAAAATAAAAACTCGCCATTGGCGAGTTTTTATTATTCTGCTTGTTGCTCCGCTTGTTCTTTCATCGCTTCTTTGCGTGATAAATTCACACGTCCACGATCATCAATTTCCGTTACTTTAACGTGAATTTGATCTCCAACATTCACAACATCTTCTGTTTTAGCTACACGTTCTTCTGCTAATTGAGAAATATGCACTAATCCATCTTGTCCAGGGAAGATTTCAACAAAGGCACCGAATTTTTCAATACGAACAACTTTACCTAAATAAATCTTACCAACTTCGACCTCACGAACGATATCCTCAATCATCGCAACCGCTTGATTAATATTTTCTGTGTTATCATGTAAGATATAAACTGTTCCATCTTGTTCAATATCAATTTTAACCCCTGTTTTATCAATGATTTCATTGATTTGTTTTCCACCAGGTCCAATCACATCACGGATTTTATCCACTTTAATTGTCATCACTTTAATTTTTGGAGCGTAAGCTGATAAATCCTCACGAGTTTCAGCAATTGTTCCTAACATATGATTTAAGATTTGCATACGTCCAACTTTAGCTTGTTGAAGGGCCTCTTCTAAAATCTCACGGCTTAACCCTTCAATTTTGATATCCATTTGTAAAGCAGTAACCCCTTGCGCTGTTCCCGCTACTTTGAAGTCCATATCTCCTAAATGATCTTCCATCCCTTGGATATCAGTTAAAACCGTATAATTTTCACCTTTTTTAACAAGCCCCATGGCAATCCCTGCAACTGGTGCTTTAATTGGAACTCCAGCCGCCATTAATGCCATCGTAGATGCACAAATTGAAGCTTGAGACGTTGAACCATTTGATTCTAAAACCTCAGATACTAAACGCACTGTATATGGGAATTCTTTTTCAGATGGCATTACTTGTTTTAACGCACGCTCTCCTAAAGCCCCATGACCAACTTCACGACGACCTGGTGCTCCATAACGTCCCGTTTCTCCAACTGAGAATGGAGGGAAGTTATAGTGGTGCATGAAGCGTTTTGTTTCTTCAACTTCAAGTCCATCTAACATTTGGTGCTCATTTAAAGCTCCTAATGTACAAATTGATAAGGCTTGTGTTTGTCCACGTGTGAATAACGCTGATCCATGTGTACGAGGTAATAAATCGACACGAGATGATAATGGACGAATCTCATCAATTTTACGACCATCCGGACGTACTTTTTCATCTGTGATTAAACGGCGTACTTCTTCTTTAACGATTTTATTTAAAACTTCTTTAACTTGTTTTAATTCTTTTTCAGTGACCTCTTCTGCCTCAAACACTTCTAACACACGTTTATTTACCGCATCAATCGCTTCTTGACGTGCATGTTTTTCAACTACTTGAATAGCGGCTAACATATCTGCTTCTGCCATTTCACGTACACGCGCATTAATGTCTGCATCGATTTCATATAAGTTTAATTCCATTTTTTCCTTTCCAATTTCAGCAACAATTTGCTCTTGGAAGGCAATAATTTGTTTGATAGCATCATGACCGAACATGATAGCTTCTAACATCACTTCTTCTGGAACTTCTTTTGCTCCAGCTTCAACCATGTTGACTGCATCTTTTGTTCCAGCTACTGTTAAATCGATATCTGAATTTTCTAATTGCTCAACCGTTGGGTTTAGCACGAATTCTCCATTGACACGACCTACAATGACCCCAGCAATTGGTCCTTCAAACGGAATATCTGAAATAGATAAAGATAATGATGATCCAATCATCGCTGATACTTCTGGTGAGTTATTATGATCCACACTCATGACATAGTTGATGACTTGTACATCATTACGGAATCCATCAGGGAATAATGGACGAATAGGACGGTCAATTAAACGACCTGCTAAAATCGCATGTTCACTTGGACGCCCCTCACGTTTAATAAATCCACCAGGTACTTTACCTACGGCATAAAGACGTTCTTCATATCCAATTGTTAATGGGAAAAAATCTATATCTTTAGGTTCTTTTGAAGCAACACATGTTGATAAAACAACTGTATCACCATAACGTACTAAAACCGAAGCATTCGCTTGCTTTGCTAACTCACCAATCTCAAAAGTTAATGGACGGCCAGCTAACTCAAACGAATAAACGTGTTTATCTGACATATATATTACTCCTTCATTTTCTACATTTATATTTATTCTTTTCTATCATACCATAAGCAAATAATTTAAAGAAATAATTTTTTTCATATTCATACCTAATTTGGCAACTTCACTAAAATTTTGCTTAAAAATAACCTTTTTCTTTATTTTATCACCTGACATCCTTATTATAAGCACTCTCAACAAGAATTATCAGCCTTCATCTGAAAGAGCAATAAAAAAAAGAACCTTCAAATGAAGGTTCTTTTTAATTAGCGACGTAATCCTAAACGCTCGATTAATGAAGCATAACGGTTGATATCTTTGTTACGTAAGTAAGTTAATAAGTTACGACGTTTACCAACCATGCGTAATAATCCACGGCGTGAATGATGGTCATGTTTGTGTTGTTTTAAGTGATCGTTTAAACGATTGATTTCAGCAGTTAAAACTGCAACTTGTACTTCTGGAGAACCTGTATCTCCTTCGTGTACTGCATAAGCTTTGATGATTTCTTGTTTTTCTACTTTAGAAATAGCCATTACTATTACCTCCTATAATTCTGATAAATACGCCTCAATCCAAGCCAATCGCTGGAGGAGCTAAAAGCATAGAATAAGGACATGTTTAATTGTATCATACTTTTTAATTAATTCAAGTTTAATTTAAAATAACTTCTGACATATTGATGATCAGCCTCTAATTGCTTCATCAGTTCTGCAATGGAACCAAAACGCTTTTCCTCTCGTAAATACTCACAAAAATCAAGCGTCATCTCTTTGCCATAAATATCCTCACTAAAATCTAGAATATACGTTTCAATTGAAACTTGATCATTAAAGTTAAACGTTGGATTATGACCAATATTACACATTCCCACATAACGTTGTCCTTCAATTTCAACCTCAACTGCATAAACACCTTTTTTAGGAATCACATAGTCTTCACTTAACTGAAGATTAGCCGTTGGAAAACCAATTTGACGCCCTCGTTGTTGACCGCTCACAACCATTCCGTGGATACGATACGGTCGACCCAGCATTTGTGTCACTTTTTTAATATTTCCATCTGCTAAATAACGCTTAATTTCAGTGGCTCCTATTTTCTCTTGTTCTAATTCATATTTAGGGGTGATATTTAAGCTAAATCGATCTGAGTAACCTCCCAATAATTCCACCTCACCTTCCCCCATTCGTCCGAATCGGAAATCAAATCCTGTTGAGACATGTGCTACCCCATACTGAATGAGATAACGTTCAACGAAATCAATCGCTCTCATATTTGCTAACGTTTCATTAAATGGTAAAATAATCAATTCATCCACACCTAATTCAGTTAAGCGGCTTACTTTTTCTTGATAAGGTGTTAATAAACGTTCGCTGTCTAATTTCTTTAAAAAGATATTCGGACTGGGAGAAAAGGTCATCACGGCACTTCGCATTTGATGAGCCTTCGCATAATCTACTACTTCTTTAATCACCGCTTGATGCCCAAGATGTAGCCCATCAAAGTAACCTAAGGCGACAGCAATCGGTTGATCCAATTTTTTACTTAAATTTAAATGTATAACTTCCATCTCAATCACTTCCTAAAAGAAGCCCCTCATTGATCGATAGACATCATTAGTTGGGTGCTTTTCATATACTGCTAAACATTGTCCACTTTGACTATAAAGTGCCACTGGAGACACTGTGACATGATTAACTTGTTTCGGATATAATTGTACGCCATTTCGTACTAGTTTTTCAACCCAAGAATCGACCACAACCGATGGGAAATCTGCCATTGCCTGTTCTAATGTCAACAAAGTTAATGTATTCGATTCAGCCTTTTCTTTGAAAGCCTCTAAACTTAAGCAATCAGAAATATTAAAAACACCTGAAGCAATACGCCTTAAATGAGACATATGTGCTGGATATCCAAGCTTTTCTCCAATCGTTACAGCTACGGTGCGAACGAATAATCCCTTACTTCCTTTGACACGGAAACTAAATTTAACTAATCCATCTTCACTTTGATGAACGTCGCCTAATAGTTCTAATTCATAAATCGTGACCTCACGACGTGGACGCTCAACTTCAAGTCCAGCACGTGCGTATTCGTATAGCTTTTTACCATTAACCTTAACTGCTGAATACATCGGTGGGACTTGAATACTACTTCCGAGCATACTTTTTAAAACTGCTTCCACTTCTTCCTTCGTTATCGTACGGTCGACTCGTTTTTCTTCAACTAATTCACCATCAGCATCTTCAGTGGTCGTTGAAAAACCGATTGTAACTTCACCTAAATATTCTTTTTCATTTGCTGTTAAAAACTGCGAAATCTTCGTGGCACGTCCGACACAAATCGGTAAAACACCTGTTACACTTGGATCAAGCGTTCCGGTATGCCCAACCTTTTTCGTTTTCAACACTTTACGGACAATATTGACACAATCATGCGATGTCATTCCTGCCGGCTTATCTAGTAACAATACCCCGTCCATAATTCACCTCATCACTTTCTTTTAAATCGATAATAAAAATTGTTCAAACACATCATTTGCCATGAGCAAACCTTGACGCGTTAAACGAATTTGATTTCCAACGCGCTCTAAATCATGAGCTTGAATTAATTTTTCCAACGCTTCTTGATAAATTGCTTCTACGTTCACACTATATTTTTTTGAAATCTGTTCTAGATTAATTCCTTCCATGAGGCGTAAACCTAAAAACATTTCTTCTTCAATTTTTTCTTCTTTCGATAAAACACTTGACTCAATCACAGGTAATTCTTGTTTTTTCAATGACTCAATATATGTATTAATAGAGCGTGTATTTTGATAGCGGGTCCCCTCTACATAACCATGCGCACCGAGTCCCGTCCCAATATACTCTTCATTTTTCCAATACCATTGATTGTGAAGACTTGGAATTGATTTTGCAAAATTACTAATTTCATAGTGCTGGTAGCCATGTTGAGCCAACATCTCTATAACGATTTCATACATGTTTGCTTCAATTTCATTATCTGTTAATTTCAACTGATCTTTCATATAAGCTAAATACAACTGCGTATGCTCCTCAACAATTAAAGAATACGCTGAAATATGTTCCACATCAAGCGCGATCGCCTTCGTTAAATCTTCTTTTAACTGTTCAATGGTCTGTCCAGGAATCGCATAAATCAAATCTAAATTAATATTATGCATTCCATGAGCTTTTAACGTCGCAACCGCTTGTTCCACATGTTGACTCCCATGTTGGCGGCCAATTCGTTTCAGCAGTGTTTCATGAAAGGTTTGAACGCCCAAACTGAAGCGGGAAATTTGTTGTGAAAGTAAGTATTCCACCTTTTCTTCCGTTAAGTTCTCCGGATTGGCTTCAATACTAAATTCAACGATTTGTTCCATCTTAATCGCTTCATGTAAATAGTCAAATAACGGCTGAATTTGCTCCACGCTTAAAGCAGTGGGCGTTCCTCCTCCGATATAAATCGATTGAAGCTCGTCAAATCCGACCTGTTGCTCATAATACTTTAGCTCTTGTAGGAGTGCTTGAATATATTCCTCATGACGTTGTCCCTTCGTGATTAACTTAGGAAAATCACAATACGTACAAATATGATCACAAAATGGAATATGTATATATAATCCTTTCGCCATCTGACACCTCTATAGACGTTCAATGACATTTAAATTCAAACGTTTCGCCATGTCACGGGCCATTTGCATATACTCATCATTTAGATAAGCCGGATTATGACAATCTGAATTAACAATCACTTTTACGGTTGGGAATTCATTCGCAATAATCGACCAGAATTTTTCAGATGGATACGGATAACGAACGCCATCTTGATACGTTTGCTTCCCACGTCTTAATCCATTAGCGTTCACTTCTAAAATGACATCATTATCTAATGCCGCTTGTGCAATTCGGCGTGTGGCTGCTTCACAAGCCTCATCCCAACGTGGATAAAGAGTCATAAAAACGTCAGGATGTGCTAAAATTGCAAACAACTTTGTTGCCAGCGCCTCTTCAATACAAGATGCATACACGTTTAATTGTTCAGGTTTCGTGAAATGGAAGGCATCTTTGAATTTACCATCAATTTCAATGTAGTGTTGCGCTAAAATTAAATAATCCGTTTGTTGTTTTAATTCCGTCATGTAATCATGAAGGTGTGGAAAATATTCACACTCTAAGGCTTTTAAAACTTTAATTTGTGGATATTTTTTCTGAGCTCGTTCAATATCTTTAAAATATGTTGCTAACTCAGAGTAATCCATACGACGTGTTCCCATCTGAGGGAAATTTTGATGTGGCGTGTGACAACTCATTCCAATTTCAGCGTAATTATGCTTCACTGCTTCTTTAACATAAGCCTCAACATCACCTTTGGCATGTTTACAACGATCATGATGCGTATGATAATTCGTTAATAACATATTTCTCACCTCTTTATTATGATTCTTTTTTAGTTTATCTTAAACATTCCAAACAATAAATGAACTTGCTTAGTTTTTACTCCCTATTAATAGAAAAAGAGAGGTCTTTGCCCTCTCTTAATCTTCGTCCATTGATAATACAGCCATGAATGCCTCTTGTGGAACCTCAACTGATCCAACAGACTTCATACGTTTCTTACCTTCTTTTTGTTTTTCAAGTAATTTACGTTTACGTGAAATGTCTCCTCCGTAACATTTAGCTAAGACGTTTTTACGTAAGGCCTTAATCGTTGAACGGGCGATGATTTTCCCACCAATCGCAGCTTGAATTGGAACCTCGAACTGTTGTCTTGGGATAATTTCTTTTAACTTTTCAGTGATCACTTTACCACGTGAATAGGCAAAATCTTTATGAACAATTAAACTTAACGCATCGACAATTTCACCATTTAATAAGATATCCATCTTCACAAGTTTTGATGGCTTGTATCCAATTAACTCATAATCAAATGATGCATATCCTTTTGTTGATGATTTTAATTGGTCAAAGAAGTCATAAACGATTTCTCCAAGTGGAATTTCATAGTTAACATGAACACGTGTTTCATCTAAATATTGCATATCGATGAAGACACCACGTTTTTTCTGACATAATTCCATGATAGCTCCAACATAATCATTTGGTGTCATGATTGATGCCTTAACATAAGGTTCTTCAATTGATTTGATGGTCTGTGGTTCAGGCATTTGTGATGGGTTATCGACAATTAACTGCGTTCCGTCTGTTAAGTAAACATGATAGATTACCGACGGTGCTGTTGCGATTAAGTCAATGTTAAACTCACGTTCAATACGTTCTTGAATAACATCCATGTGTAATAATCCTAAGAATCCAGTACGGAATCCGAAGCCTAAGGCTTGTGATGTTTCAGGCTCGAATTGTAATGATGAGTCATTTAAAACTAATTTTTCTAATGCATCACGTAAATCGTTATAACGAGCAGCATCAATCGGATATAATCCACAGAAAACCATTGGGTTTAATTTACGGTACCCTGGTAATGGTTCTTCCGCTGGATTATCTACTGATGTAATCGTATCCCCCACGCGAACCGTCTTCACATCTTTAATTGACGCTGTCACGAATCCTACATCACCAACACTTAAATAGTCGACTACTTTTTCATGTGGTGTGTGAACTCCAACTTCAACGACTTCGTATTCAGCACCTGTTGCCATCATACGAATGATTTGACCTTTTTTCATCGTTCCATTTACCACACGGATTGAAGCAATAATTCCACGATATTGATCATAAACTGAGTCGAAAATTAAGGCCTGAAGTGGTGCATCAGGATCTCCTGTTGGTGCTGGGACTTTTTCAACAACTTGTTCTAAAATTTCTTCAATTCCGATTCCCGCTTTAGCAGAAGCTAACACAGCATCATCAGCTGGTAATCCGATGATATCTTCTACTTCTTGCTTCACACGATCTGGATCGGCACTTGGTAAATCAATTTTATTGACTAAAGGTAAAATTTCTAAATCATTATCTAAGGCTAAATAAACATTCGCTAAGGTTTGGGCTTCAATTCCCTGTGCCGCATCGACCACTAATACGGCTCCTTCACAAGCAGCTAGTGAACGTGATACCTCATACGTAAAATCGACGTGTCCTGGGGTATCAATTAAATGTAAAATATACTCATTTCCATCTTTAGCTTTATATGTCAACTGCACGGCATTTAACTTAATCGTAATTCCGCGCTCACGCTCAAGTTCCATTGAGTCTAACAGCTGATTTTTCATCTCACGTTTTTCCAACGCATTCGTTCGCTCTAAGATACGATCCGAAAGTGTTGTTTTCCCATGATCGATGTGGGCTATAATTGAAAAGTTGCGAATTCGTTTTTGTCGCTCTTTGATTTGTTCGCTATTAATCGCACTCACAAAGCTCACTCCATTTCGGTAAAATAATATCCACTCTATTTTACTTTAAATTTACTTATCTCACAAGAAAAATTTGTGGAATCTCTTGTTTTTATCATGATTTAGCCATTTTTATGACCTCTTTATTTTGGAGATAAGAAGCCATACAAAAAGACTATTGCCCCAAATACTCACTCGGTCAATAGTCTTATGTTATCCCATTTTTTATATTAAATGAAATTCAACTCTTATTCACTGATTAGTTGATCAAAAAATCTAACCACTGTACGCAAAACCTCACGCACAATGGTTTTTAATACATCTGCGATGTCTTGTCCTAATTTAGAGATATTATTGTGACTAACCCCACTCACTTTGTTTAATGCGGATGTCGTAGGTGACGGTTGACTTGAAGTTTGAGTGATGGGTTTACTACTGTTCATTTGGCTGGTTTGCACGGTCTGACTATAGGGAATAAACGTATTTTCTTCATCTTTTAAACTCGCTTCGTATTGCTCAATTTGTTCATTTAAAAATGTTGAGGCTTGCGCTGTCGATTGAATTTTCAAGTCTTCAACGTGAAGACTATACGACATCCCTAGCATAAAACAAGAAATGGCTATGATGATTAGCCCCCCTTTTTTCATAAGCACTCCCCCATCATTCATGCGCTTTAATATACGTTGTTAAAACATCTGCCACTGCCTGGGCTGAATTAGTGACCTCTTCATAGGTGTTATAGTCACCTCCCACCTCAATTAAAATCATCGTCGTGGCAAAATCTTGATTATAAACCCCATTATAGCCAACCCCGCCATTTTCACGAATCCCTCGCGATAATCCAGGATATTTTTCGCTCAATAAGGCTTCTAACTCTTGAATAATTTTTTGATTTTCTTGATATCGCTCATTATCAGTTCCTAACACAAACATCACTTTGGCATACGGTTTCCCATCAATCGTTGTCACAGATTTCTCATAACTAATCGAATCCCGATGAAAGTCAATAAAATAGCGTAAGGTCTCATGTTGACTCGCCGTATCCTCTAAATACATTCGTGATGCCTTATAAGATAATGAATAATGCCACTTATTTTTACTCACAACCTCTGCCGCTGAACGAGATTCAACTAATGTATTTATATTTTGACTTTGTAACTGCTCAGCTACCATGTAAGATAAATCAACCACACTAACTGTCCGACCTAACTGCTCATTCACAGCTCCACCTTCATATAGTTCACCGTCATGAGAATTAAAGATATAAACCAACGGATCGGTTGTGATTACTTCTTGCATCGGTTCGACATCTAACTCCTCACTAACATATGTATATTTATAATCTTGTGGTGGCGTTGCTGCTGTTGCACTTTGACTCGGTGCCTTCATATTAATAAAAGCAAACCCATCATTGATAAAGGAGCAAAGTTGATTCAAGTCCAGTGAAGTCATGATTTCTGCAAAGTATTTTTGTAAATTCATCACCACATCCACAATATCTCCCGCGGTTGAAAAATCAAAAATACTTGATAAAATTGTTTCTTGTTTCACATGTTTATCGTAAGCTTCTTTTTGATTAACATATAGCAACTGAAAAAACTGCGTGAAGCAAAGTGTGAGAACAAATCCCAGTATGATGATATAGGGTGTTAATTTATTCAGCTTTTTCTTCCATTTTTTTCTCCTTAAACGTTGTTTTCGATTCAATCTTCCCCGCCCCCTGACTGTTGTATTTCATCGAAAGATGCTTACCTTTCGCGTAACGTTTACCTCTTTAAAACATATACGTTATTATACAAAATCAGTGGTGTTAATTATTGTTGTTTTATGGTCAAGAATTAGCTAAATTGTACATTTGGATGTAAGGCTCGATTGAGACCATTGGAAATTAATGTCGCTAAATCCTCCATTTCTGTATCGATTTCTTTTGGGGTCACGATTAGATTATAACCATTTGGTGTTAAGACCTCAGAAATCAATTGGCGCTTCTCTTCTTCTTCTAAGTTTCCGACTTGCCCCATAAATTGCTCACGAAGTTCTGGAGACGGTAAATCTTCATCGGTATATATTTGACGTGCACTTGAAAATGGCACGAGTTTTTTATAAGAGCGCGACTCCTCTTTTAACGATTTCCCAATATGTTTAAGAAGAAAATCGATCGTATCACTCGTAATCGAAACCGCATCGACAACAGTTGGAACCCCGATTGCAAAAACAGGGATACCTAGCGATTCCTCATCAACTGCCTTACGTTTATTTCCGACCCCGCTACCTGGTGCAATTCCTGTATCAGTCATTTGAATCATTTTATTGACACGAGTAATCGAACGCGAAGCTAAAGCATCCACAACGACTAAGAAATCTGGCTTCACTTTTTTGACCAGTGATTCAATCACATCATATGTTTCGATTCCAGTCATCCCCATCACACCTGGTGCTAATGCACTGACTTCACGATAACTTCGATCCACTTCATTTGGACGAAGCTCATATAAATGACGCGTCACAATGACTTCATCAACGACCATTGGTCCTAATGCATCAGGCGTCACATGATCATTTCCGAGTCCAATCACTAAACAAGTATCTGTTTCTTTAATGTCTCGATGTTTTAATAGCTTCGATAATTGCTCTGCAAAGACTTCCATCGCCACCGTTAACTGATCATGTTCATGAGTAATGATAGAAGACGTATCGAGTGTCATATAACGACCTGCCTTTTTTCCCACACGTTCAACTGCTTCAGGTGCTACATCAATGCAAGTCACTTTTAATCCTTTAATATTATCTTCTTCGTATTTCACCCCTTCTTGAGACGCCTCATTCACTTGCCCGACCATTTGTTCAACGGCTTCTAACGCTAAATCTGAACGACATTGCCACTTTTTCATTTCCTGTTCATTCATAATAATCACCTCAAAAATAGTGTGAGCTAGTTTTAGTTATTTCATGAAAATTTATTCAAAATTTATTCTCAAATTAAAAAAAGACAATTTAAGCTCGTCTTTTATTCTTGTTGTATCACTTGTTTTCTTTTTAACACGCCAGGGTCCCATTCAATCATTAAGACAGCTAAGACACTGAAAATTCCACCGATACAAAGCTTGACTGTCACAGGATCGCCTAAAATAAGAACAGATAAAATGGCTCCAAATAATGATTCAAATGATAAAATCAATCCTACTTTTGCTTCAGATGTGTGACGTTGCGCGATCGATTGAATCAAGAAAGCAAACAGCGTACTCAATAACCCTAAATACAAAACGGCGATTCCACTACGAAATGAGACCTCGACCCAGGGCATCCTCAATGACCAAATGAACGATAAAACAGCAACAGTTACCATCTGTATTGTATTAAAACAATACGGATTACAACGCGGACTAAATAAGCCGGTGATCACAATTTGAACAGCAAAACCAATTGCACAAATTAAGGTCAAAATATCCCCTATGTTCATGGAAAAATCTTTTTCAAGAGATAAAAAACTAACGCCTAACACCATGAGTAAAATCCCAGTCCATTGTGTAACTGTTAAACGACGTTTAAAAAAGATAACTCCAAGTAGCGGGACAAGTAAGACATAAGTAGATGTAATAAAGGCATTTTTTGAAGCTGTCGTATACTGCATGCCAATTGTTTGAAACGAAAAGCCAATGAATAAAAAGATTCCGGCTAAGACTCCCCCTATCACGTCAATTTTTTTAATAGATTTTAACACTTTAAAGAAAATCATCACCATTCCTACGGCTGCAACGATAAATCTCAAAGCAGTTAACTGTGCTGGCCCCATCCCACTCTCTATCGCTAATCCAACAGCGGGAAAGCCCCCTCCCCAAATGATAGCAACGACTAACAATAATCCATCTGCTATTTTTGAATTCATTGATTTCTCCCCCTTTAATTGCCTCTCTTATTCATTTATGCACATCTAACACAAAAAAGGACATTCTCATATTGAGAACGTCCTTTTTAATAGGATTTAATTATTTGATTGCTTTTAAAACGTCACATAAGAAATTATAGACGCGTTCAGTTGATGGAATCGATAATGATTCTTTTGGTGTATGTGCACCTGTGATATCTGGTCCGATTGAAATCATATCAATTTTTCCAAGTTTTTGAGATAAGAATCCACATTCAAGTCCTGCATGAATTGCCGAAACTTCTAATTCTTTTCCAAACATTTCTTGATAAACGTCTTTCATAATCTCACGAACTTTTGATTCCGTTTCAAATTCCCATTCTGGATAGTCCGCAATTAACTCCATCGTTGCCCCTGTTAAATTAGCAATGGCTTGAATACGATGGTTAATTTCACGTTTTAAAGAACTTACTGAGCTTCGGATGGCACTATTGAATTCAATTTCGTTTTCATCCATCTCAACAACTCCAATATTACTTGAACTTTCAACTAATCCTGGAATGTTAGCACTCATCGTTTGTGGTCCATAAGGGATTAACTGTAAGATATACATTAAATTTTGAGCTGTTTCTTTTGTAAAGACTTTTGTTACCGTGTCTTTTTTCGTTGTAACCACTGAGATTCCTGGATCGGCTGTTTCAAACTCAGCACGAACCATGATTTCAAAGTCTTTCACTTTTGATTCCAATGCCTCTGACTGTTCTTGTGCAAGCGTGATATTTAAGATGGCACGCTTAGAAATGGCATTCATTTTTTCTCCACCAGCAATTGATGAAACTGACACATTTAAATCTTGAATGTAGTGTAATAAACGTCCCATTAATTTATTCGCATTGGCACGGCATTTATTAATTTCAATTCCAGAGTGCCCACCTTTTAATCCACTGATCACAATTTCATAAGAAGTTAATCCGGCTGCATCCACTTCTGTCCACTCGATTGGTAATTTTAATGAGTTACGCACACCACCGGCACATGAAGCTAAAGCCACACCCTCTTCTTCTGAGTCGATGTTAATTAAAATGTCACCTGGAACATTAGCAGGATCTAAGGTCATTACACCATCCATCCCTGTTTCTTCTTCAGTTGTGACTAATACCGTTAAGGCAGGATGCTCTAACGTCTCATCCGCTAAAATAGCTAAAGACATGGCTACTGCGATTCCGTTATCGGCTCCTAATGTTGTTCCCTTTGTACGTAACCAATCACCATCTACATAAATAGGTAATGCATCTGTTTCAAAGTTAAAATCTAATTCGTCATCTTTCACACAAACCATGTCCATATGTCCTTGTAAAATGACACGTGGAGCGTCTTCATAACCTGGCGTCGCTGGTTTTGTGATGATCACATTTTTACATGGTTCTTGAACATAGTCTAAATTATGTTCTTTTGCAAAGTTTACTAAATATTCACTAATCGCAGCCTCATTTCCTGATTCGCGTGGAATTTTTGTCATTTGTTCAAAATAATGAAAAACCGCTTGTGGTTTTAAGTTTCCTAAAATCTCTGACATAAATAAGCCTCCTTTTTTGTTTTTATTCTACCATATCTTTCGTAAAATGATAACAATTCTCTACATTTATACACAAGTTTTAGCAATTATATAATACTAAAAACCGGAGGCTAGTTCTCCAATCAGTAGCGTCCAGTTTTAGTTTAACTCATTTTTAATTGAATATAGCCTTACACACGATCATTTTTATCAGCATCTTTAACCGTATACTCACTTGAATCAAACACTGAACTTTTCGGTTGTTGTTTTTGCTGATGAGTAACCGTCGCTTGATCTGGAATAATAAAAATACAAGCTATATATAAAACAACACCAGCAAATCCAAATGAAAAAATAGTTACAACTACCCAAATTAAACGAATAATCGTAGCATCCATCTTAAAATAATCTGCAATTCCTTGGCAGACTCCTGAAATCATGGCTCCTTGACTTGCTCGGTATAAGCGTTTATTTGACATCAAAATCCATCCTTCCATAACACAATTACCGTTATTATAACGTAGTTAGAAAAGAGATGACAACTTTTTTCAGATATATTTTGAAATGTCATCATGAAAGAGTTGGTGATAAACGTCAAATATACTATAATAGTGCTATATCTTTCCGATAGATAGAAAATTACATTAAAATTGGAGGTTTTTAAATGAAGTATGATTTAAAGGCTTTACTAAAGTCTAGTGAAGCTTCTTTGACTCAAATCGTTGACATTCTGAATACAGCTCCATCCCTGATGCTTCAATCATTGGAATCATCAAATACAGCGATTATTATTGTAGATATGGTCAACGGATTCGTCAAAGAAGGCCCAATGTCTTCTCCACGCATTCAAACGATTATCCCTGCAATTCGTGAGTTAATGACGCAGGCAAAGGAAAAAAAGCTTCCGATGCTAGCCTTCGCAGATAGTCACAACGAATCCTCGATTGAATTTGCTGCTTATCCTCCTCACTGCTTAGTCGGAACAAGTGAAAGTGAAATCGTTGATGAACTTAAAGAAGTGGGGGGCTATGAATTAGTGCTTAAAGGTTCAACGAATGGATTTTTAGAACCAGCCTTTCATAACTGGTTAAAAGAACATCCAACTATTGAACAATTTATTGTCGTTGGCGATTGTACGGATATTTGCGTTGAACAATTCGTTTTAACCTTAAAAACCTACTTTACGACATTAAATCGTCCGAGCCGTATCATCGTTCCAATCAATAGTGTTGAGACGTACGACTTGGGCGTTCATGCGGGTGATTTTATGAATGTAATGGCATTATATAAAATGCACATGAATGGAATTGAAATTGTCCGTGAAATTACAAACTAGAAAGAGGCTTTAACTATGAACTTAAAATCAGTAAATTTAACGATGCTCGTAGACTTTTACGAATTAACAATGGCCCACGGCTATTTTGAAAATGGAATGGAAGATCAAATCGCTTATTTTGATATGTTCTTCCGTCGCGTTCCAGATGAAGGTGGATTTGCGATTATGGCCGGTCTTGAGCAGTTAATTGAATATTTAAAACACTTAGAATTTACAGATGAGGACATTGAATATCTTCGCAGTAAACAATTATTCTCTGAAGGATTCTTAACCTACTTAAAAAATTTCAAGTTCGCTTGCGATATTTATGCCATTCCTGAAGGAACACCTATTTTCCCAAATGAACCTATTCTAACGGTTCGTGGCCCAATCATCCAAGCACAATTCATCGAAACGATGATTTTATTGAGTATTAATCACCAATCTTTAATTGCTACCAAATCAAACCGTATCGTCCGCGCGGCTAATGGTCGTCCTGTATTAGAACTTGGGGCGCGTCGAGCACAAGGGGCGGACGGTGCTATTTTAGGTGCTCGTGCCGCTTATATTGGCGGATGTAAAGGAACAGCTTGTACAATCTCTGATCGTGACTTTAATGTCCCTGCACTTGGAACGATGGCTCACAGTTGGGTCCAAACGTTTGATTCAGAATATGAGGCGTTCAAAAAATATGCGGAACTTTACCCAGAAAACTGTACCTTATTAGTCGACACCTACAATACATTAAAATCAGGGGTTCCAAATGCGATTAAAGTATTTAAAGAAATCTTAATTCCAAAAGGATATAAACCAGGAGCCATTCGTATCGATAGTGGAGATGCTGCTTATTTATCAAAAAAAGCACGTAAATTATTGGATGAAGCGGGATTACATGAAACAAAGATTGTGATTTCAAACTCATTGGATGAGTATATTATCAAAGATTTACTCATTCAAAATGCACCGATTGATTCATTTGGAGTTGGAGAGCGTCTGATTACCTCAAAAACGGAACCTGTATTCGGTGGCGTTTATAAAATTGTAGCCGTTGAAAAAGAAGGACAAATGATTCCAAAAATCAAAATTAGTAACAATATTGAAAAAATTACAAATCCAGGTTCAAAACAAGTGTATCGTCTATATGATCGTGATACAAAGAAAGCCATTGCTGATGTCATTACCCTAGCTCATGAAAAAATTGACGACACAAAACCATATACCATTTTTGACCCAGAACATACATGGAAACGTAAAGAAATCACAAACTTCATTGCTCGTCCATTATTAGCCCCAATCTTCTTAAATGGAGAATTTGTTTATACCTCTCCTACTTTAGAAGAAATCGTGACTTATTCTAAAGAACAAATTGAGATGTTATGGGAAGAAGTCTTACGCTTTGAAAAACCTCATCGCTATTATGTTGACTTATCAAAAGAATTATGGACATTAAAAACAGAGCTTCTAGAAAAATATTCTAAATAATGCTGATTTTACATATAAAAACAAATCATTCTTCTACATGAGTTTAATGGAATTTTTACCATTTGATTAAATATTGTAATTTCTTCTTGCATTTTAGACCTTGGTCTGATAGAATGATTTTGTTGTATTTTCAATGGAGGTGAACGGAATGCCAAATATTAAATCACAAGTTAAACGTGTGAAAACAAACGAAAAACGTCGTCAATTCAATGCTTCTTACAAAGCATCTATGCGTACAGCTATCAAAAACGTTGAAGTTGCTATCGAAAACAAAAACGTTGAAGCTGCAAAAGAAGCTTACAATACAGCTAACAAAAAATTAGACAAAGCTGTTGCAAAAGGAATTTGCCACAAAAACTTCGCAGCTCGTCAAAAATCACGTTTAAGCAAAAAAATCAACGGTTTAGGATAATCAAATACCGACAATTCGTCGGTGTTTTTCATCCCTTAAACATGATAAAAAAGGATCTTATTTGTCAACAAGTAAGGTCCTTTTTTATTGCGTTTATTTTAAAGGCTCTTTGTCAACTGG